>NZ_JAGGQC010000028.1:0-75043 GCF_018613455.1 Bacillus sp. ISL-78 | reverse complement strand
TTGTGGTTGATTTCCCCTCCAGATGCTCGCTTTCCTTGGTGCGGGCGGTGAGCCTCCTCGGCGTAAACGCCTGTGGGGTCTCACCTGTCCCGTTGCTCCCGCAGGAGTCTCGCACTTCCGCTCCAATCAACCTTAAATGGTTTCGTTTTAAAAACAACAATCTTTACGAAAAGAGCCTCTAAAAAAAACAACCGCTTAAGGCGTTGATCCTCAGGCAAGTTGGACCATGCCTGGTTCGCCTCCTCTTCCAGTGAACTTTCAATCTTTCTCTGGATCACCATCGCTTGATAATAATAAAAAAGAGAATATATGGTAATCTACTAGAGTTCAATAGATTCTCATGCATTCTCATGTAATAGACTATATTCGGTTTTTTAATAGCAGATTCTGCTTCTGTGCGGTTGTTACTTGCTTGTAGCACTTTTACCATAGTAATAGCCACCATTTCCATGGTTGCAATTTTTACGGTCAATTGCTGAATGTGATTTTTTACTATGAGATTTTTATTTATGGCGGCAGTTTTTGCAGACTTTGATGGTTTGGTTTGTTTCAGTTTTGTGCGGGTAGAGAAGCTTTACTCCTGTTCTTTCACACAGTGGGCATGTCCCTCTGCCATTTGAAGGCAAGTGGCTGATTGATTTTCCTCGGTTTCTTTTTGCCATTCCCCATCATTCCTATTCATAATAATTCTTGTTTCTTTATTAAATGTTGGACTGGCACAAAGGTTGATAGGCATTTGATGGTTTTTAACAATAGAGCCGCAATTCACATGGAATATATTACAACTTTCCTTTTACAAAATTAAACAAACAGCAACAATATTAAACAATATTAAACAATTAAAACAGTTGATTACCAATATACAGTTTATAGGAATTATAATGAAATAAAATCCAGTAATTTTGTACTCCTAAAATTACTGGATTTCGTGTGGCGCAGTACTTTTTAAATAGGAAAAACAGTCTAAAATTCAATCTTCTAAAATAAAGTATTATATTTTCTCAATAAAATTTTTGTAGAGCGGATTTTTAACTGCCCCTGATTTTACGACAAGATATTAAGTACATTCAACTTACAATAAGCTTGTATTAAAATTTTTAGCATTTTGGGGGTGCAGTTTTTGACAAAACAGAAAAAGCAGAAATGGAAAAGGAATTTAGTGGTGATGACTGCCATAACCGGACTAGGGTTCTCTACATTTTATACAGGCCTAAGTATTCCGGTTGCAGCGGTCGAACAACCTGACCAGCCGATTCCTAAGAAAGAATCGGTCTCAATTGTTCAACTTGTCGTACCAAATGATAAGGCAAAGGACAAGCTTCTTGAGCTTGGAATTGACCTTACCCACAGAATCGAAGCACACGACGGAGTCTATGAAGTGGATGCCGTTGTCACACCAACAGAAATTGCCATGTTAAAGACCTTTGGCATCAATGTAAAAGAGACCCTGATCACCGAAAATCAATGGAGGACACGCGTGGCAGAGCGGCAATCTACTGTCCAGCTGCAAGCCAGTCTGGCAGCTTCCGAGGATACACTTAAAGTCCTTAGGGCAAACCATTTTACAAATCAATCAGGCACCTTCCTATATCTCGAAGTAAAATCAAGCGCCGGTGCGGCTGCTAGCACAGCACTTAAAGCAACTTGGACCGAGAACGGTGAGGAAAAATCTGCTACGCTTTCTAGATTGGTAGATTACGGTGAATATTTATATCACTATTTGCTTTTACCAGTTAGCGCCATTCCTTCATCCGTTAAAATTGAAAGTAATCTTGGAGGAACAGCTACGAGCACCATTACTGAATGGTTAGGGAAAGAGCCGAAACATCCAAAAACAGATTATGTTACGGATTTTGTTGACCACTATATGGCACCAAATGAATTATATGAACGTGCCGAAAAACTTTCAAAAGAATTCCCTAACTTGGTAGAAATCATTGATATGCCAAATAAAACAAATGGTTACAGACGTCTTGCCCAAGCAACTATCGGCGGCACGACCAATCTCGCAGTTGTTGTTTCCTCAAAAGCATGGGGACATGAAGGCGGGAATGATGTATCGGTAGAATTCAAGAATCCGGAAACCAATAATGCACCACTAAAAGTGACTGTGGATGGTACCAAGATTTTTGTGGATTTAGCTACTGATTCGTCAGGAAAGGCAACAAGTACTGCCGCACAAGTGGTTAAAGCACTGAATGAGAATGCTAGCCAACTTGTCACTGCGACTACATACCGCGGTAATACTGGTGCTGGTGTTGTCGCACCAACCACAAATGCTGCGATATTAACTGACGGCTTGAAAGCTGGGGCAGACGTTTCCCGTGATCCTTTCACAGTAAAAGCGATCCGAATCGGCAAGCATCGTGACGGTTCTAAACCAGGTGTTCTTGGATATGCTCAGGAGCATGCCCGTGAATGGGTGACCCCACTCGTAACAATCGAAACGGCGGAAAGACTACTGCGAAACTATAGTCAAGATAGTGAGACAAGAAAGCTTGTTGATAATCTTGATATATTCCTTGTACCTTCAGTAAACCCTGATGGTGCTAATTACAGCTTAAATGATTACAATATGCAACGTAAAGATATGACCAATCACTGTGGTCCCACTGCCTCTGATCCCGGGTACCGTAATAATTGGGGAGTTGACCTTAACCGCAACCATTCTGTTGGTTCCGTTTTTGATGGCTATATTGGCGGAGGTACAAGTTGCACGGGAGATACTTACGCTGGACCAGCTGAAAATTCTGAGCCTGAAGGAAGAAACCTTGTCTGGCTTGCCGACAAAAACCCAAATATTAAGTTTGCAATGAATATTCATAGTTATGGCGGCTACTTCATGTGGTCCCCTGGTGCTTACGATTCAAAACGTACAACACTGCCACGCCCATCAGCTGGTGAAGAAGCGTTTTACTGGGCAGCTTCTGATAACATCTTAAATGATATTCAAGACCACCGCGGAACGGTCATTCTACCTAGTCGTACAGGTCCAATTCCTGACGTACTATACTCTGCTGCAGGTAACTCTGCGGACTACCTATGGTATGAAAAGGGGATTTATGCCTGGAACTTCGAAGTAGGGGCAGATTTATGGAATAAGGATACAAAAAGATGGCAGGCAGTTGGATTCCAGCCAGCCTTTGCAGAAGGTCATGAAGAAGCAATGGAATTTGCCAATGGGTTGATTGGCTTAATGAAAGTAGCCTACAACAGTGCAAAAGACCATCAGCCGCCTTCCTCAAAAGCTACACCTGGAAACGGTAAATACACAGGTCCGGTTGATGTTAAGATTGAAACAAGTGAGCCAGCCACGATTTATTATACGCTTGACGGCAGCCGCCCAACCTTCCAATCAGCTAAAATTAAATTAAGCGGCACCCGTGAATTTGCAGAAACATTAAAAATTGAAAAGACTACAACCATCAATTATTTCACTGTGGACGCCGCAGGAAACATTGAGAAAAACTACAATCCACTTAGTAATGGGAAAAACTATAATTCTGTAACGCTTACAATAAAATAACAGTTTGCAAGGGGTTGGCCTTACGGGGTCAACTCCTTTTTCATTGGTACATTTGAACTGATAGACTTTCTATTATATTGGGCCTTCTTTTTATATTTCAGCCTCTATAAAATCAACAAGTACAAATTATCGCACTTTTTAACTGTAATTATATAGAAATACCCTGGTTGCCAAATTTTTAAAACAGGCTCCTTCTTGAGAGAATGGGCATCCACAATGAAGAAAAAGTTATTGAGACCCGGCTAAAAAGACTTCTAAAAAAGCAGAAATAGAAAAGAACATTACTCCACACTCATTTAGACATTCGCAAACTTCATTATTGATTGAAACTGGAGTCGGCATTAAAGAAATACAACAGCGACTTGGACATACAGATATTAATACTACAATGAATATCTATGCTTACATGAGCCAATATGGAAGAAAAGGCCTCCCAACAGTTTAGCAAATTCATGAAAGACCTTCTCCTATAGTTAGCTTTTTTGTCACAGGTTGCCGTGTTTTAAAAAAAACGAGGACAAGAATAGCATATTATCATTCTAGACGTTGATATAACAAGGTTTTAACCGCTTATTACATCATGACGCCCATATTTCCACTAATTTGTAACATGTTTAACGTAAGTTAACACATGCTAACTAACCCGCGTGATTATGCGTTTTTTATGACTTTTAATGTAACAGCTTTAACTCAATTTAATGGAGTAACACAGGGGGACGTCTCCCTTATAGAGACACCTACCATTCTACATATTAGGATATATTAAGATGCCCTAACGAATTATTATGCCTTACTAAATCAAGTTATTTAATTAGGCCTCCATGGAAATGAGTCTATATTCACCTTGTAGTTTTACCATTACGAATGCTTAACTTTACTCTTCAGCATACTAGGTTTATTTTTTCTCAGAAAATAACAGGGATTTAATCCGGATCCAGGGACGCTCATTCTCCCATTCTACTTTGACTGGGACACAAAAGGTCTTTTCCAAAAATGATTCGGTTAATACGTCCCTTTTTTCTCCTTTACCCATAACGTTCCCCGAATGGATTAACATAGCATGGGTTATAGATGGTACGATTTCTTCAATATGATGTGTAACATATAAAATGGTTGGGCCGTTCGGTGCAGCAGTCATATCTTCAATAGATGCTAACAGCTTTTCTTTAGAGTAAATATCCAGTCCATTGCAAGGCTCATCTAAGATTAATAATTGCGGTGAAGACATGAGGGCCCTTGCAATCATTACTTTTCTTTTTTCACCTTGAGAGAGTGTGTGGATAAATTGGTTAGACAAAAATTTGATTCTGAATTGGTCAAGTAATGCTTTTGCTTTGTTTACATCATCCTCTGTAATTTCCTCATATAATCCAATTGAAGCAAATTTTCCGCTTAAAACTACTTCAAGTGCTGTATCATTTGGGCGTGACTGATATTCCTGATCTAATGAGGAACTGACCCAGCCGATGGATTTCCGCAGTTCAGGAATATTCGTTTTTCCAAAAAGATTTCCTAAAACGGACACTTCACCACTATTCGGCCATTGATAACCTGTAATCATTTTTAAAAGAGATGTTTTCCCTGATCCATTTAGACCTAGAAGTGCCCAATGTTCCCCTTTTTTGACCTCCCATGAGACCCCATTCAATAACAGCTTTCCATTTCGCTTCCAGATAATATTTTTAAGTGAAATGATGCTTTTCGTTCGACTCACTTTTTCTCCTCCTTAAGGTATTAAAGCCTTTTACAAACGGTTTTCCCCATGTACAAAATTTTTAAAGTGTTTGCTTGGTCCCTTGCTACGTTAGTAGACAAGAACCAATGTCCCCTAGCAATCAGGGTTAGGGGGAAAACAATTTAACTGAATAATGTAATTATACCGACATTTTAACATTTTAATATATAGGTTCTATCTTATAGAGCTCCAATTTGTAGCAGATAAGTAGATTAGTGATTCTTCAAAAGTCTTGTTGGCTACAGCAGAGACAGTAAAAGGAGAACTATTTACAATGATCGAAGTTTGCAGAATTGCAAGGTATTACCCGCCATAATTCAAGTAACACTTTACCCCGTTTGCTGCAAAAGCGAAAGTTCTCTTAACTGCACAGCTTAACAAACTGTTAATGGCAATATTGCGGTAGTCAGGTTAGTGAGACGATTGAATTTCTTAAATAACATGCAAGTTGAACTTTTAAAATGTCTTCTGGATTTGAAAAGGAGATTTGAAGCTTTTCTTCAATCCTTTTTAGCCTTTGATATAAAGTATTAACATGGATATGCAAATTTTTGGCTGTTTGTGTAGCTTGACGGTCGTTCTCCATATAGGCAAGCAGGGTTTGTTCTAAATCCAAAGTACCGTCTTTTTCAGATTGGAGGGGATTAAAAACTTCATTTACAAAAGAGTTCAAGTCATCAATGGGTTGGTGAATAAAAAGATGATTTATGCCAATATCCTGATAATTCATGATACTTTTAAGCTGCCTCGAGATCAAAAAAGAAAGGGCTTTATCCGCTTCAGAGTAACTTTTTGCTATATTATTCATACTTGGATAGCAGGTACCCATCCCTATTTTTAGCGATTCTTCATGCACATTAATCCAGTTGGAATGAATAAGCGCTAATTTCCTTTTAACATAATCTTGATCTGCAAAGTTATTAAATTGGCATACCAAGTTCACTTTATTTCCATAACCAAAAACGATTGAAACAAATATTCCTAAATGCTTTTTAATTTGGGCAATAAGTTTGTGCATTTGCATATTAACAAAATGGAAATCTGCATGTGGATGTAGGTGAATTACGATTGCCATATAATAGGGATGATCATTAATTCTAAGCTCAATGGCCTTCTTTCGTATCAGGTTATATTCTTGGCTCTGAATAAAATCATTAAATAGATCATTTGTTTTTTGATAAAAAGAATCCACTAATGTTTGTTTTCTGATAATCTCTAATGCAATTACTGAGCTTGCCTGTTCAATAATCATTTTGTTTAAAGGAAAAAGGTCATCTTCCTCCATTTCTACGGCCATTATTCCAATGGGTACATCGATAGCAATAATAGGGTGAATATACAATGACTGACTATTATAAGACTCAGTAAAAAAAGATTGAGTTGGTAATTTTGTATTTATCTTTATCAGCTCTGAAGGAAGCTCCACTTTCCATGGGGTTGGACTTGAATATAATTGATCATCTGTTAAGTCTACTATCATTAATGGATGGTTTATCATCTTTTTTATTTCATTTGCGATTTTTTGTAAACCTTTACTTTGAAGAGACAGTTTTATTAAAGAATTGTGTATGGTATCTCGTTGAATTAAAAGGTCATTTTGTTTTTTTAGATTTTGGTATAGATTCGAATTTCTTAAGACAATAGAAACCTGATCGGAAAAACTTTCTAACAGTTGTTGATCATCTTTCGTTAAAAGCGGATAAGTACCATTTTGGTAGACGATCAAAACACATAAAGTACTCTCCTCAACCTTTATTGGCACTGAAATAATGGATTGTAAATCATCAAATTGGACAGAGTTATACAAATGAAAAAGATTACCTGGTGAAATATTAGAGGATTCTGAGAGAATTCCCTCTATATTTGTAAGAATAAAAGATTTATTATCTTTAAAGGTTTTCCCGATAATTCCCTCCCCAACCCTCATTCTCATTTTTCCAATTTCTTCATTAGGACCGCCTGTCCATGCTTTAGGAAAAAGCACGTCTAAGCTTGGTTCGTATATCCATAGAACACCCATATTAGCTACAGGTATAACAGATAAGGCATTTTCTAATATTTTTTTTAACAAGTCATCTAAATCTTCGTGTACGGATATATCACGGATGCTCTCCATCATTTTGTTCCTGATATATTTTTCTCTATCTAGCATGACTTGCAAGTAATGTAAATCAATTATCGGTTTAATTTTTTGCTTGCTGTCAATTTTTAATACGGATGATTTGCTTAGCCTGAGGACTATAGTTGTATGATTGGCATAATGATAGTAAATATCGGTGTAATTTTCATGGGTGTGAATATTTTCACTTGAAAATCTTTCTGGTATGGGTGTTTCTTTGTCAAAATGATGAGATAAAACCAATGAAAAATCTAATCCTTTTAGGCTTTGCCACAGCTGAAAATGTGAAAGGCAACAGTCTCCCACTAAAAATTGTTTGATTTTCATCAATGTTTCCACTTTATACATCCTCCATAGGAATATGTAGACCTCCACATAGTTTATGTAATTATTATATAGAATCAAACATTGTTTGAATAGTTAGAATTTTTATATAATAATACAGAATTCAACTAATTTCGCTAGGAGGAATTATATGGTATCTAAATTGTCGCAGAACTGGAAGTATGTCATTATCATCTTGTTATTTTTAGGATGGTCAATCGGAAACTTTGATCGATTTTTTATGAATTATGCGATTTTAGGTATTTCAGAGGATCTACATTTAAGTGCCTCCCAGACTGGAATTGTTTTAAGCAGCTTTTTTGCGGGTTATGCCTTAATGCAAATTCCCGGTGGGTGGCTCGCAGATCGGTTTGGTTTCCGAAAAATCATTATCATGGCTGTTTTTGCTTGGTCCGTCTTCACGATTTTGTCGGGAATGGCGTGGTCCTTCATGTCCTTAATCCTCATTCGATTTCTTTTTGGACTTGGGGAAGGCAGCTTTTTTCCATCTGCGTCAAAAGGTATTGCGAGTTGGTTTCCACAAAATGAACGTAGCCGTGCCATGTCCTTCATGCTCACTTCTGGGACAATTATGGGGGTAATAACACCAATAATAGGTACCCAGTCCATGCAAAGTATCGGTTGGAGAACAATCTTTTATATTGCGGGTGCCATTGGTATTATATTTGCCTTCCTCTATGTATTTTTCATAAAAGAGCGGAAAGATTCAACTGTAGGAAAAAGTGAAAACCCTTCAAAAAATAAAGCACCCTTAAGAGAAGTTTTAAAAACTCCGATTATCTGGAATTTGTTCATCGCCTATTTTGCCATTTATGCTGTGCAATGGGGATTAATGGCGTGGATGCCAACTTATTTAGTAGCGGAACGCCATCTCGACTTAACATCAGTCGGGTATATTTCAGCTATTCCAGCGTTTGCAGGAATTATTGCAATGATTGTAAGCGGCTATATTTTGGATAAATTACCTGAAGGGAAAGATAAGGTAATTGCAGCTGTATTTGCAGTATTAACGGCGGTTTTTCTATATTTAATGGCTTATGCACCAAATATAGCAATGTTTGCTGTCTATCAGAGTGTTGTTACTGTATTCATGTCGTTTAATATTATTCTGATCATCTCAGCTCCATTAAAAATGCTGTCTGAAGAGGTTGTAGGTACCGCAAATGGGTTCATTAATACTGGAGCCCAATTCGCTGGGGTTCTTACTCCGATGTTAATAGGATTTTTAGTCGACGCTTTTGACGGTTCTTATACAGTTGCTTTTATAATGCTGATTATGTTTGCTCTATTGTGTGCGGGATCTTTATTTTTAATTCGCACGAAGAATGAGGTTCCTTCTTTCGAAAATAATGCAATTTAGGAGATGGAAAAATTGACTACTCTATCAGAAAAAATTACAAATTTAATAGATAATAAACGCACAAAGTTTACACAGCTAAGTGATCAAATATGGGAGTTTGCAGAAACCAGATTTGAGGAATTCCGTTCAGCTGATTTGCTTAGCGAAGCAATGGAAAAAGAAGGGTTTGCTGTAAAAAAGGGAATAGCTAGTCTTGAAACAGGTTTTATCGCCTCATATGGATCTGGTCATCCGGTCATTGCGATTCTCGGGGAATATGATGCCTTGGCAGGGCTAAGTCAACAAGCACGCAGCAGTATATCTAAGCCCATTATTAAAAATGGAAATGGCCATGGCTGTGGACATAATTTGCTGGGAGTAGGTTCCTTAGCAGCAGCTATTGCGGTTAAGGATTATTTGATGGAAAATAAGCTTGGTGGAACCGTAAAATATTTTGGCTGTCCAGCAGAAGAAAGTGGATACGGGAAAACCTTTATGGCAAGAGACGGTCTTTTTAAAGATGTTGACGCTGCCCTCTCATGGCATCCTTCAACAATGAATGCTGTCATGAACTCCACTGCCAATGCGGTCATCCATGCACACTTTAAATTTAAAGGGAGAAGTGCCCATGCCGCTGCATCACCACATTTAGGAAGAAGTGCTTTAGATGCAGTCGAACTAATGAATGTTGGAGTCAATTATTTGAGAGAACACATGATTGATGAAGCTCGAATTCATTATGCTGTGACCAATACAGGAGGATTGGCTCCAAACGTCGTTCAGGCTGAGGCGGAAGTGACATACTTAATCCGTGCACCGAAACCAGATCAGGTAAAAGAGCTTTATGACAGGGTAGTTAACTGTTCCCGCGGTGCGGCACTTATGACGCAAACGAAGGTTGATTTCGAAATTCAAGGTTCCTGCCATAATTTAATTCCTAATATGACCCTTGAAAAAGTGATGCACCATTATATGCAGGAAATAGGAGCTCCTCTTGCTACTGAACAGGATATAAACTATGCAAAAACAATCTATGATACGTTGAATGACGAGGAGAAGCGTGCGGCAGCTTTACAAGTTGGGAAACAAGGAGCTTCTCAATTAGCAGAACGACCTATTGCCGACTTTATCGTTCCTTTTTCAGAAAAAGAAACATTTATGGGAGGGTCTACAGATGTTGCCGATGTTAGCTGGAATGTTCCAACCGCACAATGTGTTACTTCCACCTGGGCATTTGGAACACCCTTTCATACTTGGCAGGCCGTCGCGCAAGGTAAAGAAAGCTACGCCCATGACGCCATGTTATTAGCTGGAAAAGCAATGGCATGTACCGCTATTTCAGCTCTTGAAAACCCAGAATTACTTGATAATGCTAAAAAAGAATTAGCTGAAAGACTCGACGGGGAAACTTATACAACCCTAATTCCAAAAGACCTTACCCCTCCGAAAAATAAACAAAAGGATATCAAACAAAAATTGTTTAATTGATAGTTTGATCAATGAAAAATAAAAATATCATTTAGATGCATTACGGGAACCATAAGTAAAGGTGTTGCTTGTAAAAATAAATAAGCCTACTCGAGAGTGATCTCGAATAGGCTTATTCCAAATTAAATTAAATGACTAAAATAATGGTTTCCCACTATTCGCCCCCTATTAATTCAATTCATGTTATTTAGATTTTTTATAGTGGGTAATCTATGTAGTCTTTGCTATCTCCACCGTAAAATATTGTGAAATTTGAATTTATTCAATATATTTAAATCTACTCTTTTGAAGAATTTTCATAAGAATATATAGACCTCACATCATAGTTTGAGATTTATCGAGTTTATATAAGATAAATTATAGGAAGTTAATAGCACATAAAAAAATCCGTCTCAAAATGACAAGTAATCTTTTTGTAGTGAGACAGAATAAAAAAATTCAAGAAACGTACACAATTAAAAATACCATTTCACATAACGTTCACACTTGTTCATTTGTATTATATAGGTACTCCTTATTTTGATATCTGAATACGATTGTCCAGGACCAGTCGCATTCAGAAAAAAACATCTAAGCTTAATCCCTTTGAGGTTTTTTTATTGATCTCATTGCAACGAGTATTCTTATGTTTTGAGACGAAAAAAATGAGTTAATCCATAATTCCAATACAAATTTACCACCCTATTTAAGAATGACTAATTCCCTTCTTTATACTAAAAAGACGGCACTCAATTTGAGTGCCGCCCCCTTTTCTTTAATTATACTGTGTAAACTCTTATTCTGCCTTGAATGTTTTCTTCACTTTGTCGCTTTCATTCATTCCAGGGCGTGTCACTGTTACATAAGCAGAACCTGAGCCCTTACCTAACTGCTTAACCGTGATGGTTGCAGAGGAAGAATTGGATGTTTTACTAGATAGATACTTCCCGGAGGATGAATAGAGTTTTACAACATCGCTTTTTTTCAATCCCTTGACTATTACTGTATCTGACTTACCCTTATTATTCTTAATCGTAATATTGGAAGCGCTTGGCTTAGGTGTCTTCGGTTCTGCTTTAAACGATACCTTTACTCTAGAACTCTCAAGCATTCCGCTTTTGGTGTTTGACACATAGATAAAACCGGCATTCTTTCCTAATTGTTTGATACTAAAAGTTGTAGAGGAACCTGAAGCTGGTTTAGATGTAGCAAATATCTTTCCTTTCGAATCGAACAACTTCACTACATCACCTTTAGCCAGAGCACTCACTTTCACGCTATCTGATTTGCCTACATAATTTGTTATTTGTACCGACTTACTGCTAATAGACGGCGTTTGAACTTTTACAGCCAGTTGGTATTTATTATTACCAGTGTTTCTATAATCATCCACCGATATATAGTACCGCCCTGCAGGAAGGGAATACCTCATCGATTCTATACCTTTTGCAAACTGGTCATCCTTCGTATTAAAGGATCCCAATTCATCACCGTTTGAATTATAGAGGCTCATATCCCAACTAACAGATGGCTTCCTTCCCATCTCCAGAGATACACTTGATGGTTTTGATAGGGAAAACGTAAAATAATCAGTGTCACTGAAATCTTGGAGATTCCCATAATAGTTTTTGCCCACCCCAATACTGTTTGCCTGATGGGCGTTGTCATTGAATTCTTTTTCATAGGTAGTTGACTTTGCAAACTTCACGATAAAGGTATAAGGCTGGTAAGTTGAATTATAATGCCAATCGTTTCTAATATGGATTAAGTACTCTCCTTTAGGTAGCCCGACCGTCCGTTCCGTCGGTTTTGTGACGTTCGAAGAATCATCTGTCGTAAATTCACTAAGCACTTCACCCTCTAAAGTTAAAATACTCGTATTCCATTGGATACCAGTTTTTTGGCTCATATTGAGAGTGACAGCACCACTTTCAGGAAGGGTTAATCTATAATAATCCTCATCATCATATTTTTGAATTTCGCCTAAGTAAGGTGTATTTAGTTTAATTTTATTTGCTGTACTTGAACTATCGTTGAATTCGTATTCCATATTTGCATTTTCTGCAAAATTAACAGAAAAATAATAGATTTCGTTATAAGAATTCCAATCATCCATTATATGTACGTAATAAGTACCAGCTGGCAATCCTACTTTCCTTGCCGTCACACCCATGGCTTTAGAGCTGTTATCTGTTGCTCCATCTGTAAACACATATCCATTAGCGTCTAGGATTTCAAAACCCCATGAATATCCCGAATAGTTATTCATGTTAAAGGTGACCTGACCCGGTTTTGTCAGCGTGAATTTCCAATAATCTTCATAATCTCCATTTTCATTAATGATTGCCTGATTAACAGCATTTACATTAATCGGCTTTGCTGCTTGCAGGGAATCCTGTCCAACGTTTGCTGAAACCTTCAAGGCTCCGCTAACCAAGATGAGACATAGCACCCCCAAAAAAGCACTGGCTGCCATTAAGTATTTTTTCATTGTTAAATTCCTCCTATGACATTTTTACTAGAATATTATTCTACCATGTTTCACAAATAATCTTACCAATTTTTTTATCTATTGGAATTTTTTTATCTAGATGTCAATCGTACTTAAGCTTTTGATTCCTCTACGTAAAGAACGGTTGAGACAAAAAAGGAATTTTACTAATTCAGATTCTTATTTTTGTATTTCTTCTGTTGATGGTGTATCTGCTTTATCTATAGTGATATCTATTGCATCCACTTCTTCTTTAGTCATTGGTTCAGCAGATTCAGTTTTATTTTTCACTTTTTCAACCTCTTTACCATGTTTCTCCACTTCTTTATTAGCCTTTTCAATTTCTTTTTCCAGCTCAGCGACTAATTTATCAGCTTGCTTAGCCTTTTCTTCCGCATATTTTAGTTTAGCATTCAAGTTTTTAATTGTATTGTTAGCTGTAGCAAGCTCTTTAACCTTTGCATCATATTCTGCTGTTTTGATAGCCGACTGATCCTTAGTGGCCTGGTGGTTAGCTGTTTCAGTGTTTAATTTGGTTTCTAAGGCTGCGATTTGCTTACTTAAATCTGACATTTGATTATTCAGTTCAGTAATTTTATTGTTTAGAGCTACTTTTTGAGCTTCTAGATCAGCCTTTTGTTTCTGTAGATCAGCATTTTCACCTTCTAGATTAGCGATAGAAGCATTTGCTAATCCAATTTCATGATTAGCATTAGCTCTCAAAGAATTGATCTTCTCTTTAAATGTACCAATTGTACTAATCGATCTTCAAAATCTTTAACATCCTTTGTAGCGCCATCTAGAATAGGAGATCCTGTGAAGGTTAATCCTAAGCCCACTAATCCAACTGTAGAACCTCCGATGATAATTCCTGCAATTTCACTTGAAAATAAACCCATTTTAAATTTCCCCCTGTTAGTTATGTTTTTTTATGGTTAAGTTTTCACCAGTTTTTTAAATAATTTAGAAGCGCAAAAAAAAGACCATGACAGTTAATCACAGGTCCTTGTTATCTATAATATTTAATTTTCACAGGAGCCCTTACCTCCTTAAAAGATAACACAAAAATGCTGGTAGGATAACCACCAGGCCTTTAATTGTATAGATATTAACGTAGTAATTGAAGATCTCCCCTGCGGTTGCTGGTTTGTGCGCGAGCATTGCTTGAGCAGCTTGAGATAGAATAGAATTCTTAGTTTGCTCAACCATGATCTTGGCCATATCGGTGTCACGAATACGTGATTCTGCAGCTGTTAGATTCTCAGAAGAAGTGCTCAAGTTATTGATAGTGTGCTCTAAACGGTTTTGGTTCGCACCTAATTTAGAACGTTCTGCGGATACTGTTGTAAGCACATTTTCAATCGCTTTGATTGAATCAGATTCAGATTTTTGATCAGAGATATTGATACCTTTTGTAGCATCAGCAACTAATGTAGTTGAAGTTGTTGTATCCCCACCTACAGTAGCAGCTTGTGTAAGATCTCCACCAGCTTTTGCAGTAGCAACTACTGTACCCTTTTCTTGAACTGTTAATTGCATCTAATACATCTTGTTGTTTAGCTGTAATTTCTCCTTTAGAAGTAGCATCAGCACCAGCAGCTTGTGCTAGAGAGGAGGAACTTTTATGACAGAGAAAAAAATTAAGTGTTTTATTAAAGGTTTAGGACTTATTCTTCTAGTAAGTTATGTTTCACAAGGCGGAGTTACATTAGGGATGCCTGAAGATTTCATTCAAAATACCCTTACAATGGTTAGCGATGTAGTTCGTGACCATTATGCATTTGTAGGTTTACGCCTATTAGACAAAAGAGATAAAAAACCACCAAATAAGCCGACTCGATGTGTCGGCATTCCACTTGAAGGGGGAGAATGAATGCAAATTGACGAAGTTGCTCCAATGAAACACTGTTCTTTAGCGCGAGCTATTAACCGAGCACCATCTTGATCGATAAGCTAGACCCTTAATTCTGCATATAGTTCACTTTCTCAAAGCGGCTACCACCCAATTTATATTGGGTGGTTTTGGTTTTTAACAACAAAAAAAGCTCTCATAAGAGGACCCCTAAAAAACTTTATAAAGTAAATGTTCCAGACAATGCTTCATTGAGTAGATCTGTTTGGACGAGCTGGATAAACTTCTTTCGCTGTTCTTCCATAATCACCAGTAATTCCGCTTCTGTGGCGCAATTCAACTGAGGTAAGTACTCTATATTAATCTCCCGATGATTGGGCTCAACATTTAAATAATCAATACTCCACGTTTTTTCACGATGTACGACTCTTTCAGCAGCAGCCATAATAGCATATAAACTATATAAGCCTTCAAAGTATTTAGGGGCCCCGCTTAATAACAAGCGAAGCTATGTTATTAATTATCGTTAACCCACTCATTTCTTATCGTGCGAAGAGCTCTAGTTTACGGAAAGTAAAGACAGATTTAATCGATGCACGTCACCTCTGCGAGCTGTACTATAAAGAGGATTTAGAGCCTTATAAAAAACGAGGGATACAACTCTTAAATCTTCGTAATCTTTCAAGACAACATGCAAATATAACAGGTATCTATGTACAAACAAAACTACAGTTTCAAGCTGTTCTTGATCAAGTTTCCCCTGAATATAGAGGGGTTTATGGAGACTTATATTCGGTTTTTTCTTTGCTTACTTTATTAGAATTTCCTACTTCTGAAGACAATGGCGAATACGCAGGCAGTGAAACTTATGGCTGCCTTTATACTTGAAAATAATTCAATACATAAAAAAGCGACGCCTTTTAATCATCACTAATTTGTATAGGCTCCAATTTATAAGAAATGTTAACACTTAGTCCTAAAAGTTATTATTAGACTTATAAAAGCTTCTCAAGATCTACATCATCACTTTCAATAGTCATTAGTTCCTTCTTATTTGGTTTTTGTAAGGATACAATACGACTTGATTGGAAGGAAGTTACTTTTTCATAAGTATTCCGAACGAAACGGCCATTACCGAACTGTTTATCTCTAGATTGATATTTTATTTGGAATAGTTCACTTAGTTTAAATAATGCCTCTTCTGTTGTTTCGTATTGACCATGTTTACACATTAATTTTAGTATTTCTATCATCTCATCTGGGGAATAATCTTTAAATTCTATATAGGTAGGAAATCTTGATTCTAAACCTGGGTTTGACGAAATAAATTCTTGCATATTGTCTGTATACCCGGCAACAATCACAATAAGATCATCTTTATAATCTTCCATTCTTTTTAATAAGACATCAATAGCTTGTTTACCAAAATCATTAGCTCCGCCCTCGGCTAATGCATAGGCTTCATCAATAAATAAAACGCCACCCAATGCGCTTTGTATTATTTTCTCAGTTTTTTCTTCTGTATCACCTATAAAACGGCCAATAAAACCAGCCCTATCCATTTCAATCATATGTCCTTTTGATAAAACTCCAAGAGAAGCATATATTCTTGCTATTAAGCGTGCAACCGTTGTTTTACCGGTTCCAGGATTTCCTGTAAACACTAGATGCCGGCTCCTAGGTTGAACTTTTAGCCCAGCTTTTTCACGTAATTGAGCTGCCTTAATTTCCTTAACTAGATTTCCCACTTCAGTTTTTACATCAGGTAAACCGATCATTTCCTCTAACTCGTCTATGGGGTCCGTCAGTAATGATGGATCTTTTTTTGTGCTATTAAGTTTTATATTAAACTGTTGGCTTGCATTACTATTATAATTGGCACTATTTAACACAGAGTTTTTAGCACTTTTAGGTTTGTAACTAAATTGATTTGTTCTACCAGTTGAATTTAAATGAGGTTCGTCTGATTTTAATGTTTTAATTAAACTTTTAAAGTTTATTGTAAGTGATAGGATATAGACTATTGTAACTAACAAAGAGAAAGTTAATAACCATTGATTCCCGTTCCAGTGATTAAAAGCTTGAAGTGAGTCAGAGTAGGTATAAATTACATCTCTTTTCTTATGTGCAAAATAAAAGGCATAAAATAATACGGAGGTTATCCCAGCCAAAAAGCTGTTTATTTTAGCTTTATTACCCTCATTATTAACAACATATTCTGAGGACTTCATAAGATATAAAAAAGCGAAGAAAAAGATAATAGCGGAAAATAAGTTCCAGTAACCAATTAACGTATAGTACTCTTCTAACCAATTAATTAAATTAAAACTTAAAGTAATGGAAAAGAAAAATGCCAAAATGAATGGTCTTACTAGATGACTAATCCTTTTATAGTCAACCATAAAGATAATAAAAGCAGTCGCTCCGGGAGCATATACTAATTCTCCAAATTGAATATTTGACATGGTTCGAAACATAATTAATGAATATCCAATTGATAAAGAAATAATAGCAGCATCTAATAGTTCTAAATAAGGTACCTTCTTAATAATGGATAATAGAATATAGGATATGAAAATAGATAACATGCCATTTAAAATATCTTGTGCAGGAGTAAATATATTTGGATAAAAATAAGGTAAACAAAATCTAAATTGCAACCCTATAAATAATGCTAAAAACCATGAAGGTGCATGATAAAAATCTCTAAGTCTTAATTTTTGTTTTATTGCTAACAGTGCGTTCATTCTTGTTTCCTCCTCTAGAAGTAAAGTTGTTATGTAATAGGGAAATAGGGAAAAAGGTTCTAATATTTATTTTTTCCAATTTAACTATAATTTAACACAGCTTATCTATCATAATACCCACTGATTTTTTTGACAATACTATATTAAAAGTCCTATATATAATGGTCTAGTATTTAAGGTTATCAATAACTAATGGGAATAGTTCTCAACAATTATATACCTTTCAATTCTGATCTCTCATAAACTTCTTAATTTTTAAAATCATATCTAAAACAAAAGCACCCAAGAATCATACTTAGGTCCTTTTGATAAAATAATTTTGAAGTAACAGTTCGGGTGGGGTTTGATTGACTATGGTCAATTGTGCTTGTCACGATGTATGTGGGCGAAACTACTTAATGCCGATCCATTTGATGAGATTCTGGACATAAACACCAACTTTAACTGATACTCCCTTATTTCTTCATCAAAGGGCAACCATTTTTTAATATAGCTAAGTTAAAACCCCATTCATTGTCCTTATTCCATATAATTGAATCGTCTACACTTATCTGGACAGAAGTTTAAAGGGAAGATACACTTAACTCACTACAGATAAGGGAGCACTCAAAATGACCAAGCGAGAACGCCATACGTTCACTTCCGAATTTAAACAACAGATCATTCAACTCTACCAAAAGGGGAAAAACCGAAAGGCTCTTATTGAAGAATATGAACTTACTCCTTCTTCTTTGGACCGGTGGATACAACAGAGTGAAAGCACAGGTTCTTTCAAAGAAAAAGATAACCGTTCTCCTGAGGAACAAGAACTTATTAAACTACGAAAAGAACTGAAGAAGTTACAGATGGAGAATGATATTTTAAAGCAAGCCGTGCTGATACTAGGACGAAAGTAAATGTTAAACGGAACAAAGATAAATACTCGGTATCAGCAATGTGTGGCGTCCTTGAGCTTTCACGGAGCATCTATTACTACGAAGCAAAAGAACGAACCTCAGAAGACGATGTCACAAACGCCATTTTTTTGATAAAAACCGTAAGGCGTACGGAACACGTAAGATAAGGTTGAATTAAAGAAAAGAGGCCTTACGGTCTCCAGAAGGCGAATTGGCCGAATCATGAAAGAACAGGGGCTTTTTTCCTCTTATACAATCGCTCAGTACAAACCGCAAAAGACCTCATGTAACGAATCAGTCCAGGCAAACGAATTAAATCGGGAATTTATACAAAAAGAAGAGAAAAAAGAAGTGGTAAGCGATTTATCATATGTCAAAAATAAATGGCATTACATATGTGTCTTTGTCGATCTCTTTAATCGTGAAATTATTGGATTTAGCGCAGGACTAACAAGGATGCGAAGCTTGTGGCAAGAGCGTTTGCATCTATCAAAGGGAACCTCCGTGATATTCAACTCTTCCTCAAAGATTGAGGGAATGAATTTAAAAACAAGCTGATTGACGAAACGTTAACCATATTTGAGATTGGTCGTTCACTAAGTATGAAAGGTTGCCCTTATGATAACGCTGTCGCGGAAGCGACCTTTAAAATCATTAAGACTGAGTTCGCCAATCAAACAACCTTCACAAGCTTAGATCAGCTAACACTCCAATTTGGAGACTATGTGAACTGGTTTAATAAGCTGCGAATACAGGAACTTTAGGCTACGTAAGCCCTCTAGAGTTTAAGAAGTTATCCCTTAAAAAAGTTGTTTGATTTAGTGTTGACAATCCAAATACGTAATTCAGGCACCTTGCCTGAACGGAATTTTTGAAACAAGACAATATCTTGACTAGAATGATAATAATCAAATCGTTTTGGGCGTTAGGATGCAGATAGCTTTAGTAATCCAGCCGCCTCTTCATAGCCGTTTCAGATATGACATAAATCGTTCGCTTATCTCCAAAGATACTACCTCTGCTTTTATAACCCCCTCTTGTATATACTTATAGACACTTTGAACATACATTCCTAGTTTGTTTGCAAATTCAGTAGGCCTCATACCCGTAGGGTGTGAGTTCTTTTCATTCACAAATTGATCTACTTTCTCTTTTTCATACCGCGCCTCTCTATGAATTCGATGGGAATCCGCAATTTTAATAATTTTCTTTTGCTTGGCATAATGATAGACCGTTGCTTTGGAGACCCCCAGTAAATCGGCCACCTCTTGTTGTATATACATCCCCCCCTCCCTTACAGGGAAAATATCCTATGTGGTTGATAAGTGTCGCTTGTCCTGTTTACAATCCTAAGCAGGAGAAGACTAAAAAGGCTGCGGAACTGCTAGGTGAATGCAAGACCAAATATCGTGAAAAGGATTAATTGAAAAAGGAGAAAATTTTCTAGTCTTCTCCTTTCGTATGTGTGTAGAAATAAAAGTACACAATCTAAGCTTCTATCGCTTGGTAAGGCTAAATAAATGGTAGCTAAATCTCTGTAATAATTGCTAAAAATAGCTCTTTACATTAGGTTTATATTATATGTTATTTAATCTTAAAAATGAGTATTACAAAAGGAGCCTTAAAGCCCTACTCTATTATATATAGTCTGTTAAAAGCATTGATACTTATAGTTTTCTTATTGCAACTGTTCATTATCGTTCCGTTAGTCCAACGTTAATGAACAGTTGCAATCATATTATTAGAAACTACTATCTTAGTAACTTAGTTTATATATGGAAAATGGCGTAACTTTTGGAGCTACATAGCCGTCTCAAAAAAAATTATCAAATTCAATTTGCCGGCAAGGGATGACTTCAGTCCTACTTGTTGATTACCAAGCGTTCGATGAAGCGTTAAGTTCGTAGATTAATGGATTTGGGTCACTTTTCATATTGAAAACCGGCTCTTTTTTGTATTCAGATTTCTTAACGTTGAAAATCCGCGTTTTGCTGGCGGTACCCCATACCCATCAACCTAAAATTTTGAAATACCCCCAAAACGAAAATTTTTATCTCTCTACACCTATTTATGAGAATTCAGTTTTTTTCGTTTTTAGGGTAACGAATTTCTTAAATTCAAAAGCACGTTATTCTTTTCTTTTGTTACTAAGAAGGGATGACGTGCTTTTTCTATGAATGATAAGCAAGAACAGTTGCCACTACTCCTCTTACACAACTTTG
Organism: Bacillus sp. ISL-78; assembly: GCF_018613455.1. Lineage (NCBI taxonomy): Bacteria > Bacillati > Bacillota > Bacilli > Caryophanales > Bacillaceae > Bacillus > Bacillus sp. ISL-78. The sequence continues at coordinate 54,304 of NZ_JAGGQC010000028.1, read as the reverse complement.
CAGTCAATTAGAATCCGCAATAGGTATTTTACTGAGTCCAGAAGGACTCAACCAACGGTTTAATCAAGCTTCCGTAGCTTTCTTCCAAACTGTGTTCACAACACTTTTGCGAGCTAAACTTGCCAATTCCTCTAAGGTATCTCATTCACTCTCTGCTTACTTTGAACGGATACGTATTCTAGATTCTACAACTTTTCAAGTGCCTGATCGTTTTTTATCTACTTATCCTGTTTTTAAATATGGAAAAAGCAAAAACTCACGGAAAGAATTTAGCTAAACAATATTTAGAAAATAACAATCTGACAGAAAGTGATTTTCAAGGAACATTTGACATTTTTGAAGTAGAAGAAGCCCTTGAAGCATTTGAGCAATTCAAGATGCCAAGCACGACTATTTATCCACTTGAATTATGTATTCTCTATACAGCAGATGCACATAGGGCAAAGTGTCTCTTGCAACTAGGAAGGGCAGAAGAAGCACTCATCTATGCCAAGAGAGCAGTTAGTAACATAGATTCGCTACCCCAAACGCCTTATCAAGGTTTAATAAAACATACTTTAGAGTTAGTAAATAAAAATTTATAAAAGTATTTGTGAAAGAAAAAAGTTGAATATATAAGAAATAAATATAAAACAAATCAAAAGAATTTATGAAAAATAAACAATAAATTGTCCTAATAATTAACCATAACATAGGCAAAACATGCTAGAATTTTGCACAATATAATCTTTTGAACACCATTAATGTAAACCATTAACGGTCTAAAACATCAAGAATTAATCATATAGTGTCTATTATTATTCATATTCAAAGTCCTTTAGTATTCTTTTTCTACTCTCTCCATAATAATGATTACTTCTAAATAGATTGATTTATTTGAATGGTATTCATAAAGAGTACCTTATTTGGCTATCCTCTCTTGTTAAACCAAATTCGATTTGATATCACAATATCATTTAACACGCATTTTTTATAAAAAAGTGATATACATAATGTAATCATAGTAGTAAAATAAATTATGGAAAAGTAGGAAAAAATTTACTCTTCGTGGTGCTAATCGCTACGGCAATAAAATAATGTATGTGGATATTGAAGTTTTTGCACCAGAACCTAAAATCTTTTCTTTTATTTTCATAAAATCATTTTTTTAAATTTGTATTTTCTGAAAAAAATACAAATTACGAGAATTTTTTTGTTTGTTATAACGTATAATTTCACTCTTTAAAGGGGAATGTCATTTCTAATTTTAAATACTGGTTATTTTGGGGGAATTTTAATTGCAAGCATAATTATGTGAAGGGTGGATTTCTAAATTTTTGTCGGTAATTTGGTCTGAAAATTTAAACTGTTTGGATTCGAACAACCATAAAAAATAGTTTTGTTTTAATAACAATTTAATACTAGATAGAGAGGTTGATGTATTTTGACTAGCCATTGGTTACATAAACAAAAGAATGGTTTGAAAAGAATTTCAAAAATATTTACCAAAAAGACATTATCATGTTTAGTTTTATCCGTAGGGATTTCATTGGGAGGAGTACCGTTAATAAGCAATTCAAGTGCATATGCAGATTCAAATTCGTGGGATTTTCAATACACAGGTAACGTTCAAAGTTTTACTGTTCCTTACACTGGAACATACAAGCTCGAAACTTGGGGTGCACAAGGCGGAAATGATACCGCGAACGTACCCACCATCTACCACCAAGGCGGTCTGGGTGGTTACGCAGAAGGAGAAGTCAGTTTAACCAAAGGTGAAACCATCTATGTCGTCGTCGGAGGAAAAGGTGCAGATACTAGAACTTCCACAAATGGCGGCTATAACGGTGGTGGAAACAGTGTTCACGGATCTGCTGGCGGTGGTGCTACCCATATCGCCACGGCGGATGGATTACTTGCAAGTCTAAGTAATGACAAATCTGCCGTTTTAATAGTAGCCGGCGGTGGTGGCGGTGTAGATTACGGCGGAAAGCGTGATATGGATGGCGGTTATGCTGGCGGTATTTCTGGCGGACCTTCGTATGGCAACAATAAAACGGCTACTCAAACAAATGGAAACAGCTTCGGACAAGGGGAACCTGTTTCCTCTATGACATTTGATTCAGGTGCTGGTGGTGGCGGTTGGTATGGAGGCTATCATGGTGAAAGCAAAAACCAATATAGTTATGGTGGCGGCGGATCGAGTTATATTGGTGGGGTTTCCGATGGTGAGACCATTGAAGGAAACCAATCCGTGCCTTCTCCATCTGGCGAGACGGAAACAGGTAAAACAGGGAAGGGATACGCAAGAATCACCTTTATCAAACTTGATGACACAACTTCACCTGTTACAACCGATAACGCACCAACAGATTGGGTGAATAAAGATGTTACGGTTGACTTAACTGCAACTGATAATGATGGGGGTTCTGGTGTTGCTTCCACCTATTATGAATTAGATAATGGTTCCACACAGAGTGGAAATGCAATCAAGATTTCTGATAAAGGAGTCCACACTCTAACCTATTGGAGCGTAGACAACGCTGGAAATGTAGAGACACAACATACCGCTACTGTAAAAATTGACAAGACGGTACCTGTTACAACCGATAACGCACCAACAGATTGGGTGAATAAAGATGTTACGGTTGACTTAACTGCAACTGATAATGATGGGGATTCTGGTGTTGCTTCCACCTATTATGAATTAGATAATGGTTCCACACAGAGTGGAAATGTAATCAAGATTTCTGATAAAGGAGTCCACACTCTAACCTATTGGAGCGTAGACAACGCTGGAAATGTAGAGACACAACATACCGCTACTGTAAAAATTGACAAGACGGTACCTGTTACAACCGATAACGCACCAACAGATTGGGTGAATAAAGATGTTACGGTTGACTTAACTGCAACTGATAATGATGGGGGTTCTGGTGTTGCTTCCACCTATTATCAATTAGATAATGGTTCCACACAGAGTGGAAATGCAATCAAGATTTCTGATGAAGGAGTCCACACTCTAACCTATTGGAGCGTAGACAACGCTGGAAATACCGAACAATTTAATACAAAAACAATTAAACTAGATAAGACAGCTCCTGTGCTAAACATTAGTTTAGACAAAACTACAATATGGCCGCCTAATCATAAAATGGTTCCGATTACAGCTACAATTAATGCTTCTGATGGTACATCAGAAATCAATTCAGTAGTGTTAACATCCATTACCAGCAATGAAACACTTCAATCTGATGATATTCAGAATTCAAATTATAATAAACCTATTAGTGGGTCCACTGACTCCTTTGAACTTCGTGCAGATAGACTGGGAAGGGGAAATGGACGTATATACACTGTGACATACACTGCTATGGACAACACAGGGAATGTTACAACCAAAACAGCTACTGTAACGGTTCCTCATGATCAATCAAAATAAATTAAGTAGAAGGGTTCCTATCCTCTACCTCTCATACAACCTTAGATACCGTTCTTATTGGGGTCCCGCCCCATGCCCATCAAGCTAAGGTGAATTTGTATCATCATAACGAAAAAAGCGCTATTCTTTTTGTAGAAATATACAGGAAGGATGGCGTTTTCTATGAGTTTTTCTGTTTCAGACGAAATGAATCTCTTTTCTCAAGAACTTCAAAACTACTTATCTCCGTCTTCTCTACAACAATTAGCTAAAGAAGTTGGGTTTGTTCAACGTACAAGTAAATATCAAGCACAAGAATTAATTGCTTTATGTGTATGGCTTAGTCAACAGGTCGCGAGTACACCACTCACACAATTGTGTAGCCATCTCGAAGCATCTACAGGTGTCCTCATGAGCCCCGAAGGGCTTAATCAACGATTTAATGGTTCAGCCGTACAGTTTCTTCAACAAGTTCTAGCTAATCTTCTAACTCAAAGAATTCATTCAACACAAGAAATACTTCATCCATACTCCACGACTTTTAAACGTATTCGGATCCTAGATTCTACAACATTTCAACTTCCAGATAAGTTTGCTTCACATTATCAAGGTTCTGGCGGAAGTAGCCATACCGCAGGTGTTAAAATCCAACTTGAATATGACTTATTGAGTGGGAAGTTCCTCCACGTTTATGTAGGAGAAGGGAGAGAAAATGATAAAACCTTCGGTTCCACGAGTCTACTAACCATTCAACCGAAAGACTTATACATAAGGGATTTAGGGTATTTCGACTTACACGACTTACAGAAAATGAATGATGAAGGTGCTTACTATGTCTCACGTTTGAAGTTGAATTCTCGTATATATCGTAAGAATGATGAACCAGAGTTTTTTCGAAATGGGACTGTGAAGAAAGGTACTCTCTTTATTCAGTTAGACACGGAAGAGCTTATGAATCAATTACAACCTGGTCAAACATTTGAAATTTCAGAAGCATACATTGGGCTGTATCAAAAACTACCCGCCCGAGTGATTATTCATCGACTAACTGAGGTACAAACAGAGAAAAGATTGAAAGAACAAGCAAAAAAAGAAAAGAAGAAGGGCATTACCTATAGAGACCGAAGCAAACGATTAAGTGGAATGAACGTATATATTACAAATCTTTCTTTAGAAGACGTTCCAACGGAACATATTCATGAACTGTATTCGTTACGTTGGCAGATTGAAATTCTATTTAAGACATGGAAATCTTTCTTTCAAATTGACAAGTGCAAAGAGATTAAGAGGGAACGCTTAGAGTGTCACTTGTATGGGCAACTTATTAGCATTTTACTCTGTTCATCTACGATGTTTAGAATGCGTCAGTTACTTTTAGATAAGAAAAAGAAGGAGTTAAGTGAATATAAATCCATCTATATAATAAAAGACTATTATTTATTGTTTTATCAAGGATTACAAAAGGACGCCAAAGAATTATCAAAAATTTTTCTACGTCTGTTTCACCTTTTGGAGAAAAACGGACGGAAATGTCATCGTTATAACAAGAAAACGGTCTTTGATATCTTAGGTATTGTGTATGATTGTACGTCACAAAAACTTAAAGCTGCCTAATATTTTTTTAAAAAACCTATTTGATGGTTTTTTTGTCATGCGCATTTTTAGTGTTACCATAGCAAATTAAAGAGAACACACTTTTATATTATCTCTTGTGCGCTTAGCTTGATGGGCATGTGGCGGTACCCCATATACCGATAAAGTGCATTTCTTTACATTGTCTATTCTTTCAAGTACCTGCTTATTTGTTCTTGAATCACCGATACATTATATTATACGCTAAGTAATTCAATCAATAAAAGTCAGATTTCTTTTCGCTAAAGAAATGACTTTTTAGTTTTTCTTTTGTTACACCCTAGCCTTATTTATAACTAACTTTTAATTTCTAAATGAATACGGTGATCAAGACCTTTACTTTTCATCTCTCCAATTACCATTGCTATTTGAACTTCCATTGCATCCAATAGCGTATTAACCTTTTCATCAGCATTTTCGATATCTGGAATAATAAATCTTATAAAAGCAGGCCCACTCTCCAAAATATTAGCCTGTATATTAGTTAGTGCTATTATAGAATTAAAAGTTCCAATAAAAATTTGTGAAAAAACTGCATTGTAAATGTCAAAACCTTTTGGTGCAAGATTTAAATATCCACTTACTTGAAACCCATAAATTTGTTTAAATTGATTTTTATAAATAATAATATGCAAACCATCAGTCGAATGTATTCTTTCTATCGGAATCATTTCTTTCAATCCTTTTTTTATAACTGCAAAATAGGGGCTAATTCTCCCTATAATAACCATAAATAAAAAATCAATTTCCATACGTGAATGTTTCAACATATTTTTAAGGAGGATCTTATCGTCCCTTGAAGGAGTGGGAATATCCTCTGGGTGTGTATGCCATTCACCAAGATATATCCTTTCACAATTTGATTCTTTCCATGCTTCTTCAACAATCTTTTGAGCTTTTTTAACGTTTCTAACAAAATAAAAACGCCCAGATTTATCTTCTATAGAAGGTTCTGATATTTGGTCAATAATAATTATATCATTATAAACCTTACCTAATAAAATGCCTCCTGACTCATATTGTGTGTGATTGTATTGCTTATATTTGTCAAAAAACTTTATAACCTCTTCGGTAAATGCAATATATTTGTCTCCATACTTATATATCATTCTTTTCTGCACTTTCTTTATAAGTTTTTAAATAATTGTAGCGTGTTGAAAAATCAGTTGCACCCGCCCAGCGAGGTTCTAAGTATCTTTTATTTTTTCGTTGCTCTGTTAAATTACCTAGCCATGTAAACGTAATATTATCCTTCCTATCTTTTTCCCATTGTTGGCAAATAAATAACAATACATCAGTAGTAAATTTCTTTAATTCTAAAGCACCATACGGAACATAGGATGTGCTACAGCCCAGTTCTTTTTTTGTATATTGATTTCCATTTTTAAGTACTTGATATTTATACTTCCCTTTATCGAATAGCGAACTTATATTGATCCCACCGGTAGATTCAATCCATATTGCATGTCCAGCTGCCAAATAAGGTTCTACCCAAATATTTAATACTGGTGGAGTCATAACTCCTTTCAATTGTAGTTCATTAATTCTTTGCTCAATTGGTGCATTACTTATAGCAGATATTATTAAGTCATATGAATTTAATCCTTCTGGATATAACGTTAAAAATGACATAATGTCTTCAGTACATACATGAATTTGACTAGTAGGATAATGCCTGCTTAAATTTTTTTTAATCGCTTCCGTCTTTTTTTAATGACACAAAATCTTAAGTCTCTTATTCACGTTCATATCAAATTCCCATTTTTAGTATCATACATATATAAAAGTGGTAGATCATAACCATCTTTCATATGATCCTAAGCACTTAAATGAGGACATCCAAGTTACTAAACGACTTGCAGAAGCCGGAAAGTACCTAGCAATTGAAGTTCTTGATAGCTTGGTAGTAACTAATAATCCTAATAATTATATCTCTTTGAAAGAAAAGGGTTATCTATAAAAACAAACTTGCAGGAGAGAGGAAATCTTTCTTTTGACCAATAAAAACGTTTAAAGAAAATCTGGAAGTAATAGTAATGAAAAAAGAAGCACAGAAAAAGCAGTTAATGGATTTGCAAGTGTTACACCGGAGGAAGGTTACGCCCTGGTACTGAACTATTAAGGATTCATTGTTTGGAAAACTTTGAGGTTCCTGATCTAAAAATACAAAAAAAGAAAAATCTCTCGATTTGATGTTAATTTAGATGATTTCTTATAAGGTAGTGGTTAATAAATGGATAACGCGTCAGATTTTAAGTCTCATTTTCCTTCGGAAATTAGCAAAGATTTAAAGTCGTATCATTAATTATGCTTTGCTTCATAGTAGGTATTTCTATGTTAAAAGAATGAAAACAAGCTTGCAACCTGGTTACTGCACTCATTGTAAATCTAATTATATTGTAGAGTCAGATAAAAATTAAAAGCACAAAGAGGTTTGGAAATGTGAGAAATATACTTCCAAAATCGTTTGGCCGGGGTAGAGGGAAAATGATTGATACGTATGAAAAGTCACTTGTGAATCCCTAACGATTACAGCGACTGGATACTATATATCAATTGATTATAGAGAAGATATGAGTGGAGAAACTTCTATACTACCAGTGACATGCTACCTTTTTGAGAATGGAAAAGCAACAATGGTGTACAGGACCCCTATATATCGGGAATTTCTGAAAATGGAGTTGTAAAGTATGAAAACGGTTTGAATTTCACGAGAAAGCCTTAGTTCATTAAGAACAATGATCTCATACTAATTGCAGAATTTGCCCAATAAAAAATAATAAGCCATTTCAATAACTTTTTTGATATGGTCCATTTGCTTCTATTTTAACTTTCTTACTAAGATACTTATTAAATCTAAAAAAATTCTGGTAATATACTTACCATCTTATTCATTATTTCATTAATCAGAATTCGACATTAAAAAAGCCGAGTTTCCCTACTCTAAGCAACATCGGCTTTGATATATTACATTAATTCCATTATAATACAAGTTTATTTTTTCTTCGATTCCTCCCATATTTATTTTATTATCGACGATAATTTTTACTCAACCCAATTACTAATTCCTTCTTGTTCAGCAAAATGTGTAATTTTTTCCAACAATTCGATAGGTAATTCAAAATAGTTTTTCTATTGGGACTTCGCAATATCAAAGTATCAGCATCGTGATGCATTTCTCCATTAGTTAAATACGGTAATATATCAGCAATACAAAACACCTCAGATATTAATGGCTTTTCCCCTGTCCTAACGTAGAGTAAGACAGTTTCATTTTGTTCTCTAACTCGAATGTTTTCTACTCCCCATATTTCAAATAAATAGTCAATGAAGGGATAAAATACTACTTCGTTTTTTGGTACCTGAATCTCAACATAGCCTTTATAATCCAAAGTAGACTGGTGGATCGAGTATGATGGCTTTAAAGTATAAGTTTTCATTCCTTCTTCATACGTCAACCACTTTTGGATATTGGGTAGGTAAAAAACCAAATACATTTTCTTCATTACGAACCACACGTGCCTATGATATTTTGGACGAATGAATCCTTTGATACAAAGCAATGTCATTTTTTGAATCATAATATTCATATCTTTTTGGACGCTGAGTGAAAGTTGGTTTGAGTGACTTCTCTGCTTCCTGAAAGGCTGTTTCCGAAATTACATTCGTGATTCTTTCATCCCCATAAGGGACGGCCTCAGCTTTTATGGAACCATCTTGAATATACTTATAAACACTTTGTACAGAACTCCAATTTCTTTGCAACCTCATTGGGACAGTAGGGAAAGATTGCTTTTCTACTAACCGATCCACTTCCGCTTTTTCATAACGGGCCTCTTTATGTAATCGATGTGGGTCCAAAATTTTCATGATTTTCTTCTGCTTTCCGCAATAGTAGACCGTTGCCTTGGATCTCACCTAATAAATTCGCTACTTCCTTTTGTGTATACCATTCCACTTTATCCCCCTCCCATCCTTCTTGATTATTCGTTACTGTTATGGGAACATCCCGTTGTTTCCCATTTGTCAATTCCTCATGATACAAGACTGCTTCTACCTGGCCAAATTTCACACGATATTGGAGACGTAGGTGTTCAATCACTTCCAAAATCACGCCATCATTTCTCACTTAAATTGAGTGGATGTCTATCAGATTATGAAGAGTCTGGGCCATGAGCAGCTTTCCACTTCAGAGATATATTTGGAGAAAGTTTTTGAAAAAGAACGCCATGCGAATCATTTGTGGTTTGGGGAGTATATATAGAAGAATATCTTCATATCCAGCGGGGTTTTTGTGATTTTTGGCGCGCTCTCAAAAGATTCAGTTTCGAAAATGGCTTAAAGATTAAGGATTTGAAAAATAGTCCAGATTTAATATAAGATATATTAACACTTACATTTAATTCTTGTATGTTTTCTTCTTTTTATAAAGAAAGAAAATGAAAAAAGGAGGGAGAACAAATCATCTGGATGACTTGTTCTCCCTCCTTTTTAGAATCCCTTAGATAGGCATGACACTTCATTTATCCGTACAAACATTCAAAATGAAACCTGAGAATAAGCGGGTATTGGCGAGAAACTGAGGAAGTTCAATAAGGTGAGGAGCCTGGCGACGAAAAAAAGGAGATATAGTTTAAAAGAATCACAAGTAGATGAAATCTATATTGTGATTCTTTTCAAGCTTAAAAACTCATATTCAAATTTTTAATTCTTCTCCCCGAACTCTTTTCCTGCTGATCTTTGATCCTTTATTTTAAAAGAAATGAGGAAGCTAATTAACGAAAGTACAGCGATGACGATAAATGAGATTTGCGCGCCATACATATCAGGATGGACTATCTCGGGACGCTGCTGAGCATTTTCGGTAGCTGATGTCATCACAGTAACAAGGATTGCCGTACCTACAGATGCGGCAATCATTTTCATCGTATTATCCATTGCTGCACCATGGGCGATTAACCGTTTAGGCAGCTGGTTTAAGGCGGCCGTTGAAACAGGCATCATAACCATGGCTAATCCGAACATCCGTATACTGTACATGACCATTATAAATGTAAAACTTGTCGAAGGACCAACATCCATAAAAGTAAAGGATGAAGCGGTTATGAGAAGTAATCCGCCAATAACCAACCACCTGGCCCCCACCCGGTCAAAAATACGTCCAATGAACGGTGACATTATTCCGGTAATAAGTGCTCCAGGAAGTATGGCTAATCCAGCTTCAAATGCAGTAAATCCTCGCATGTTTTGCATATATAGCGGGATGAGCGTTTCGGCACCTATCAGACCCATAAAGGTAATGGCTCCAATAATGATAGCAATCGGGAATAATGAATACGTGAACACACGGAACTCCAGCATCGGATGCTTCAATCGCAATTGCCTGTTGATGAACCAAACAAGTGAAATTGTCCCAATGCCTAGGGATATGATGGTACTCTCGTCTGTCCAGCCATAATTACCAGCTGCTGTAAAACCATACAATAATCCACCGAAACCTACGGAAGATAAAACAATCGAAAGCACATCCACTTTTGGCCGTGTAACTTCTGTTACATTTTTTAAAGCGAAGAATGCAACTATGATATCAATAATAGCAATTGGAAGAATGATAAAGAATAACACCCTCCATGAGTAGGTCTCCGTAACCCAGCCAGATAAAGCGGGACCAATAGCCGGCGCGAAGGAAATGACCAGCCCGACCAGTCCCATGGCTGCACCCCGTTTATGAACAGGGAAAATCATTAGGAAGACTGTTTGCATTAACGGGAGCATAATTCCGGCTCCGCTCGACTGGATCATCCTTCCTAGCAGCAGCATTCCAAAATTAGGAGCTAGCCCCGCAACCAATGTACCAATAGCAAAAATCCCCATCGCGGAAAGGAAGAGCTGTCTGGTGGTAAAGCGCTCCAGTAAAAACGCGCTAACAGGGATCATGATCCCATTAACCAGCATAAAAACGGTTGTTAGCCACTGTGCACTATTTGCCGTAACACTCATTTCCTCCATTACAGGAGGAATGGCGGTAATCATTAATGTTTGATTCAAGATCGCAATGAATGTGCCCGCAAGCAAAAGAGCAACAATTGTTGACTGTTTACTTTTTGTTGAACTCAATTATGGTCCCCCTTTACGTTTTGGAAAAAAACATACTTTTGTAGATTACACGAATTTACATCAGATTTCCAGTAATTTGCTGTTAAAAATAAAAGCAATAAAGTCGGCAGTAAATCATTACTTCCCCTACAATTAAAAGGGGATTTTGTTTGAATAACAAGCTGCAATTGATGTCCTTATTGGCTTATTTAAGGAAGTACTATTGAGCCAGGCACATTATCACTCCCTTTTAAGAGCAGATCAAATAGCGGCAACAGACATCAAAACAACCTTATCAAGTGATCGACTTTTATTGCATAAAGAGCACTATTAACTGGCTATAACAAATAATCACCATTGCAAGTATATTTCCGCGTTTTGATACCGTAGTCCATATGTTCTAAAAGCGAATGATACTTTTTAAATTTTGTTCAGCAATCTACAGTATGTTTTTCCGCCATATCCATAGTTAATATAGAAGATAGTCGTCATATTCAAAGTAGTTTTGCTGTATTTTGGGCTCTATTGAATGGCGCTCTCTTAAAGGATCCAAACATGGTAAGAACTTTTTGGATAGAAACCCCTTGTGGAAGCGATTACCCTATAATTTCCTGTTATTTTAACTCTACTATTTCATTCTTTAAAAAGTTCAAATCTTTTTTCCTCCTGCAAATAAAAAGCACCCAATTTAATGGATGCTTAGATTTCCTTTCTTTCGTAATCTTATTTCAAATTTATCACTGAAAAATTCGCTTGCATTAAAAATAGTACTGATGTCTGAAATATCCCCTATGTTCACAATTAAGGCTTCGTCAACTTCTTGATCTGTGAGAACTATGCGATATTCATATTGATTTTCAAAGTATTTATCTTTCCAAAAATAAATATCAGTCCCTTGATTTTTATAAGAGTTCATCCTTGCTGAGGAATTGATGTTATAATCATCATATTTTACCAAGCCCCCTCTGTAAGCATAACCTTTTTCATTGAGTGTTCTAGTAATTCTGTCAATGAATTGCGATGGGGTAACAAAAATTAAGCTATCTCCGAACTCCCTGATCATTTTATCGATTTGTTCATTAGGTAAATCAAATTTGGTATAGTAATACTTTTCATCCTCGTTAACCACTTTTAACATATCGCCAATAATGGCAAACATACAATATAATGGTCTTTTTTCATTTATATTTTTTCTGAAATTCAATTTTTTAGTTCGCCCCGACATTATTAATTCATTGGTATCTTGAGTAAAGAAATTCATTGTTAATTCCGTAAAAACATGTGCTGCTTCAAATTTGTCTCCTACACCTTTTTCTCCTGAAGCACTTTCTATATCAATATACTTTTTGAAATTATTCATATATAAATCTCCAGACAAAAAACTTTCCACAAAAGGTGTGAACTTTATAAATCCAAAAACTTGGCCTTTAAATCCAACGTCTGACATTTTCATACTCTTCTTTCCCTCCTATTTAACTACTAAATTCACAAAAGGGACTATTCACCGGTATTTATTCCAAGACTATTATGAACGGTTACTATTAGTGAACATGTAAAAATGTATGCCTAGTTTACAAAGAATATACTTCAGTAAAAAACGCTTATCCAAGGGGATACAGTCTTTCTTCTTTACAGTCTTCTTTTTAACCTAGAAAAAATAGAAATACCGCTTTTATTGTAGGGTCCAATATCCTTTTTCAAATTTAATTAAAGCAGGAATCGTGAATATACCGAATATCACTTGGGCAGCGGTACTGTATAATGGAAGGATAAGTTTACCTATTTTTAATAATATATTAATTGGCGTTCAGCTTATTAACTAATCTATCGGCAGAAAGGTTGGTAACTACTTTGAGTATAAATCCAAATATGGCGGAGATAGCCTCCCTACTTGGGGAAACGTCACGTGCAACAATACTAACAAGTCTGCTGGATGGGCGTTTTCATACGGCAGGTGAATTAGCATTGATGGCTGTAATAACACCTCAAACGGCCAGCTTTCACCTTGCTAAATTAGGGGAAGGAAACCTTGTTATAGTTGAAAAACACGGACGACATCGCTATTATCAGCTAGCAAATGGAGAAATTGCGCACATTTTGGAATCGTTTCTTGCCATTTCCCCACCTCCTGAAGTTCGGTCGTTAAAGCAATCAAGTCAAGTCAAAATGCTCCAAGAAGCCAGAACTTGCTATGATCATTTGGCAGGAAAGCTAGGAGTCCAATTAACTGAATCGATGTTGAAAGCCGGATATATGAAAAAAGAAGAGCGGGAGTTTACAGTTACACCCAAAGGAGATCATTTTTTTTCTGAATTCGGCATCGATTTACTTGATTTAAGAAGAAAACGCCGTTCATTTTCCCACTCATGTTTAGACTGGAGTGAACGACATCATCATCTTGGCGGAGCTTTAGGGAATGGACTTCTTACACATTTTTTCGATTTAGGCTGGATAATCCGTGTTCCATCTATTCGCGCAGTAAAAGTCACACTTAAAGGGAAAGAAGGATTTAAAGAAGTTTTTTGTATAGAGGTATAATTAATAATCCCTCATGGTAAGAATCTTTTATTTTTCACCATGAGGGGCTTTCTGTCTTTAACGGCTTACAACAATCCATGCGATTACTATAAAGCTCTTTTAACTAATTTATTTTCCTTTTGGAAATTGCTATTTACAAGATAGATGCCAATGATGATAAACAGTCCGCCAATTAGGAGTGACGTGTATATCTGCTCACCTAATAGTGCCCACCCTGATAAAACACCGAAGAAAGGTGCCAAAAATAAAAAGGCACTTGTTTTTCCGGGATCACTCTTTTGTAAAAGGTAATACCAAACAGCAAATTGCACGATCGATGACATGATACTTAACCATAATAAAATGAACAACGAATTGCCATTCAGTATGAAAAATGGTTTTTCAAGAATAAAGCTGCCAAGTAAAAGCAGGAAACCGCCAAAAAGCATCTGATAGGCAGATAAAACCCATGTATCGTAAATCGCCCCCCATTTTTTCGCCAATAAAGTGGAAATCGCCCAGAAAACAGCAGAAAGAATGCCGAAAAGAATACCAACCTTAAATTCAAGTTGCGCTCCCATCGTTATAATTACTCCAACTAATCCTAATGAAACTCCAATCCATTGATATAGTTTATAGCGTGTTTGTGAAAAGATCGTACCGAATACAACAACAAGTAACGGGTTCGTGAATGTAAGAATGGAGGATTCACTTGCTGTAATCGTGCGTAAACTCAGGAAAATGCAGCCCATTACTCCGGCTGTTTGAAAAGTGCCGATAATGAGCATTTTAATCCAATCCCCTCTAGAGTTTGGATGCGGTCTTTTTAAAAAGTTTACGATCATCACCATTATGAGCCCTGCAAGTGTGAAGCGTAATGCTGCTAATAATAATGGGGATGAATACGGTAGACCAAGTTTAACTACTGCAAAAGAAGAACCCATCAAAAATGTCGTTAAAAGTATCAACACTGTAAATTTGTAAACATTCATTTTTTTATCTCCTGACATATTTAAATGACCGATCTACCGATATTATAGCTGGCGATTATTTCAGCTATTATCGAAATATGGAATACAAGTGGAGATAAATTTATAGTATTGACATATCATAGAGAACCTTCATAGTTTAATTGGCATAAGTAACCTCTTTAAATCATCGTATTCATTTTTGAAATCAACTAAAAAAAGAAATACCCTCAAGTTTTCCCCTCTCCCTATCAAACTTCATGCTTTATAGCCCTCTAAGCTTGTAATTCCTATTTTTCATATATTTCAAGAGGCAAATCATCCGGATCACTAAAAAAAGTGAACCTTTTTCCTGTTATCTCATCAACACGGATAGGTTCGACTGGAATGTTCTCTTTTTCTAAATCTTCAATCGCTTGATTAATATCTTCCACTTCAAAAGCAAGATGTCTAAGGCCCCTAGCTTCAGGATAACTAGGTCGATTTGGGCTATCGGGAAATGAGAACAATTCCAGCTGATATTCCCCTCCGACGATTAAGTCCAATTTATACGATTTCCTTTCTGACCGATATGTTTCCTTCTCGATATCACACCCTAAAATATTCACATAGAAGTTTTTTGATTTTTCATAATCGGAACAAATTATTGCTACATGATGTATTTTATTTACTTTCATTTGCTTCCTCCTTAAAAACATTGGTTATTTTCATCTGATTTTACCAAAGTTATACATTAATAAAAACATAGATTTAAGTGCTTCCCTCGGACTTTACTGCACGATACTGGTATATGCATTTCCCTTTCACAGGTCCACCATTTAGATTAATTGCAGAATTAGAAAAATTATATTTTAATCATGGAAAATGCCAAGGCCATACTGTTTGATTAATATTATTGCTAATGTCATATAAAAAAATAAAAAGCCCTGTTAGCTGAAATTCAGTAACATCAGGCTTTCAAGATCTAACCGATAGAGTTTTTGCACTTGTGGTATATACCCTTTCGAACAAACTTTTATAAATCCTAATACCCACTTTATCCTGCATTGATTTCAAACTATTTTACAGCAGGAATTGTTTGTGGATATTCAGTCATGAAATTTCCCTTACCCGATTTCAAGATCATAATAGCGAGAAAACAAACGACTCCGAATGAAACCAATAACCAAACAGCTCCATTAAACGATCCATCGAAAGCGGCTATGACAAAACCAATCGTTAAAGGAGCGATGAAGCCCCACCAATTGCATCTCTAAATTGACCACCCCAATGTTGAACCTCCATTGGGTGCAGTTCACTTCGGGTATGCTTTTCTTTACCAGTTTTCCGTTTTATCTAATAATTGATCAATATCAAATGCATCGAGATGAAATGGAATTGACTCTTCGGCAAGTTCTTCAGTAGCAAAAAGCAATTGGTCAATATCTATTATAGGCAAGAACAATTCCCCTCCCTT
The DNA here is from genome assembly GCF_018613455.1 of Bacillus sp. ISL-78. NCBI lineage: Bacteria > Bacillati > Bacillota > Bacilli > Caryophanales > Bacillaceae > Bacillus > Bacillus sp. ISL-78. The sequence goes on along the minus strand of NZ_JAGGQC010000028.1, from coordinate 38,235 downwards.
TAACTTTACCTCAAACATTACTTCTAATAGGTAATTCTTTTGAGGGTATCATAACTACATTTATTTATTCGGTAGTTCACAGGAAGACAACGCTCTTTGTCTCCACAATCTCTCCAGAACTAGCTCCAAAAAGCAGATTTTGTTCTAAGGAAGAACAAAGTACCAAGCTAAAGGTTTAATAGCCTTGAATGGTGGTTAAGCCAAAAAGCATGAGTACTTCACCATAGTTCTATATGTAAATATTCATACACCAGAATACATTTCTAATAATTTCCATTATACCGCAAATGAAACTGTATAATTTTACAGTTGTATAACAATTATCATTTAGCATTTAACTTGTATTTATCGAATTTTCATTTAAGTCCAAAAAACCTTATGGGACTTTTTATTTTTGTAAGAATGCTAATAATATAGTTCTATAAGTAAAGCGATTTTTAATAAAAGATCGCTCCCTAATGTGGAACAAGAACCGGTTAAAATAAAGATAAGTTCAGGAAATTTATACCATATTCTTTTCCGGTTTTAACTGGTATAATATGGATGATTTTGTAAGTGAGAGGGGAGAAAAGATGAATCAACTTATATTTAAGCAATTTGAGATGACGAGGGAATATTTCATCAAGAATGTAGAGTCCATTTCCATGGAACTAAAAGATGTGCAGCCAGATGGCTTTAATAACACAATTCATTGGCATACTGGTCACGTTTTGACAATTACAGAACAAACTATGTTTGGTTTCCCGAATGTAACAACCCATCTTCCCACGAATTATATAAAGTTGTTTGGGAATGGCACAAAACCAGCTGATTGGACAGGGAATATACATATACCTGCTATGGATCAGCTGGTTGTGCAGTTGAAAGATCAATTAACTCGTTTAAAGCAAATCCCTCCTGAACAGCTAGATCAAGATTTGGATACACCATTCTTAGGATGTAACACTGTTGGAGAACTTGCAGGTTTAACATTAATGCATGAAGCGACTCATATGGGGCAAATTCAGGCAGTGAAGCGTATGATTGAGCATGTAAGTCTTAAAAACTGAATTTAATAACAAAGTGTTATATTAAGCTGAAAAAACCAGTCTAATAAAACTGGTTTTTTCTTCTGTTATATTTTATACCTCATTAGTCTACACACAACAAACCATTCCTTCTTTAACAACCTTAATCTACCTATTTTTATTAAGCTATTCTGCCCCATAGCTATGATTTATCTTAATGGGGTTTTCTATTATGTCAAAAAACAATCAACTGCAAAAACAAATAGACACTCAACTATCTGTAGGTGGCCCAGCAAATCTAGCTTCAAACTCATAAAAAAACAGATAGTATCATACAGTTCTCAAGCTCAACAACAAATGAAGAAAGCAGATCAACAAGAAGAAACTCCAATAGAAAAACACAATATAAGAGATTATGATAGGGCATGGGAAGATGACCGCCATTAATAGGGGGCATCTTCCTTTAATTTTTTTGACTCAAGTCCTTCATTTACTTTCACTAAAAAGGAGATGCCGATCAGCTCCTGATAATGAAGTAAAGCACCTCTCAGCCATCCATTAAGCGCAAAAATCAGCGCTCCACTACAGAGAATGAAAATCGCGGGAAATCGCTACTCATTCTATGGCTGGGTGAGTAAGGCGATGAACTATGGTACCAATAGAGCCCATTCGTTAGTCTGACTCCAACGGCCTCGGTGCATCACAGACTAGCTCACCTCGACAATAAACCCATGAGCTAGCCTGTTTTGACCCTGATTATGTAGATGTACAAGAGTTCCCAGATTATCCTCTGGGGTTATTGTTTACTTTAAGATATCCAATCCAACTTTAAAGAATGAGTTTAACCCATAAGCCACTGATTGAACCGTATTTGCATTATCCAATAGTGACTGTTTATTCTCCCCAGTTGGATTCTCTTTTGCACGTATGAATGAGGCTTCCAGAGCTGACAACTTTTGTTTCAACTCATTGATTTGCTCTTGGACTGAACCCTTAATTGCAGTAGCTTCCCTGAAGCACTGTTTACCTTTTGGACTAATCGTTGCTCTGCTTATCTTCCCGGTTGTACTCTTTTTGATAGCTATGAGTTTCTTGTTCGCAAGTATCACTAACTCAGCCCTTACCACTTCAAGATTTTTATCGTACTTTTGAGCAATTTTACTTACACATCTTTCTCTATTGCATTCCTCAAGGAAAGAAAGTATTTGCTTTTGTAGATGATTCATATTGGTTTCTCCTCTTAAGTTTGTTTCCATTTGCAAGAATTATAAAGTTTCTTTCTACCGTTTCTTTAAAGTTTGCATACCATAAAACCCCAAAACACATATATTGTTTTTTCGTATTTTCTCTTACAAAAAACATCTTTAATTTATCACAGAAACCACAGAATCTAATATAATACTACAGAAACTAACAAATATTTTTTAAATATTCAATTAATCGCACAAAAATTGGAAGTATACACATTCATAACGTAAGGGAAAGAACGAGACAAGCATTGTTTAAGGATATAAAGACAAGAGGATCATGCTGGAAGTATTAGGCACCAACTCGAAGAGTAATAAAAACAGCTGCTATGTTAACCGAAATCGATGAATATCGTAAAAAGGATCTAAGATCATTTCACCAAGAAAAGCTGGTGGCAGAGATTACGAAAGTAATTTAAAATTCCCATATGGGTTATACCAAGATAAAATTCTGGCACCCGCTAAGAAAACAGGTTTTTTCTGAAGTATATATCAATTAGGGTTTTCCATCCTTTTCCCAAACAATGTTAGCTCGGATTTTGAAGATATATCATCTATAAATTCTTCTTCACGATTTCTATATCCCTTTTCCGTCTGAAGTAAAAAGTCATTCCACCTTGTGAAATCATATTTCCACTCAAATGCTTTACTTTCGGATAATTGATTTACCGTTTCATCTCCAAGGCTTTTTACACTTTTAAATCTTTCGATTAATCTTTAAATATTCGTTTCCAATATCATAGTCAGCCCTTCCAAAAATATTATTTTCTTAAAATTGACTTGAAATTTTTACCACAACCATTAAAATAAAGTTTTCTTCAACTAACTGCCCATTTAGTTCATTAAGAAAAACCGAAATCAGGTCATTTCGGTTTTTCTTTTTTATATACAGTACAACTTTTTTTCTAATCCACAATTTCGATTCTTATCGCAGTTAAAACATCTATTAAAAACCGATAATACTTAACAACTTTCATTTTCTTTTCATTTGTATATTGCTCAAAACTTTTGCCCTTTTTAAGCAATTAAAAACCCCCAAGATAGTAGTTGTAACATCGTTTGATCATGATTTGTTATACTGCCTACCTTAAGGGGATAATATGACTAAAAAAATTCAAATAGTCTAACTCTCTCGTGTCTATCTTAGTCCATATTATTGATTTGAACTTGCCCAAAACTTTCGAACTTCTTATTAAAATAACTTGAAGTAAGGTCAGAAATATGAACACCAGTATTCCTTGTTGTATGAATAAAGCGACCATCCCCTAGATAAATACCGACATGGGTTATCTCTTGACTTAAGTCTGTATCGCTAAAAAATACTAAGTCCCCTGCCTTGGGATCTCTGAGTTTCGGCAGCAAGGAATAGTAGTCCGCTGCCGAACCCCGTTTAAGGGAAATGCCCTGCTCCTTCATGGCCCAATAGATAAAACCACTGCAATCCATTCCAATCATCGGATCATATTCTCCGAAAACATAGGTAAATCCACGTAGAGTATAAGCATACTTTATGACATCATAAGCTCTATCATAAGAAGCCTCTTGATTTGCATAAAATGGATACAAGGGACTGCTGTATATTTGAAGATACTGTCCCTGCATCAAGCTATCAGTTGGTAACGCGTTACGCTTTTTGATTGTATCCACCGATACACCGTAATTATCCGAGATACTTTTAAGTGTTTCATTATTTTGAACGACATGCTCTCCTTTTGGTGTATACGTTTTATACTCGGCTTGGTATTGTGCAAAATATTTTTCTATGGTAGATCTCACCTGAACTGTCTCCGCTCCGTATCCAGAATTAACGAACTGATTCCCCCCCAGATAGATCCCAGCGGTCACGACTTTTGAACTCCCCTTTTCCAGAAAAAATATAACATCTCCAGCCTTAGGAGTATTTGTATCCATTCCTTGCTTATAATAGCCTTCAACTGACAAACGGTCGATAGGCACCTTTTGCCGGGAGAGTACCCAGTGAATCAATCCGCTAGAATCAAACCCTTTGATAGGTGTCTCTTCTCCAGCCGTTTTTTTAAATCCTGTAAATGATTTCGCATAATTCGCAATTTGTTTCCCTCTCTCTGACCACTGATAGTTCGAAGGAGTATAAGCAGTCTGAATGGTTAACTCCTGGCCAATATATAACTTACCATCCGGTAAACCATTCATATCCATTAATTGCTCTGTCGATATATCATAGATTGCTGCAATCGATTCTACCGTTTCTTGAGAGGATACAGTATGCACTGGATCTGCTGCTTCAACATTTAAGCCAGATAAAAAAGTAAAACTAGCGATGCCTAGTAATAAAAACAACATACTACCTAATATTCTTTTCGCCATTTAACCCTTCCTTTAACATACAGATTTTGTTCCTTCCTAATGAAATTCTATAAAATATCAACTGTATAACTTTAACATAAAAATACTATTAATTGGATTCACTTCTACTTTCATCATTGAACTAACCTTCTCTTTTGTTTATACTTTTTGCGATATTAATATAAGGCCATTTTGTAAAAAAATGCCCCTTTGTAGGAGTGTCTTTTACGAAATACGCTATTAAGCTAATTATAGGATCAACAATAAGAATGATATGACGTGAAATACAAAAAGCTCAGTTCCGAAGTAAGAAAGAACTGAGTTCAGACTGTAGACGAACTCGATGAAGAACAAGTTTGTCTCCATTTTATTTAGGTTTATAAAACCTTGAACGTCGCTTGGAACATAGGGCACTCGTTTTTCGCGGGCGGTCCGCCCTCGGTGCTTTTGCGCCTGTGGGGTCTCCCTCGACGTGCTTGTCCCGCAGGAGTCTCCCACATACGCTCCAATCAACTCTGTTTTGAATTTTAGATAAAACCCCCTTTTTTCCCCGGACGTATATAAATTTATATAGAGAATATCTATAAAGCGACCGATCTAGATCGTAATCAAATTATCCATTTGGCCTTTTTTATCGCTGCACATTCAAAAAGAGTATAAATGTATCCTCCATAAACATAAAAATTACTGAATTCCCTCTCCCCTGCAACTGCTGTATCGTTTCTTCTTCCAAGGAAATGTTTTTAACATTCCCTTGGATTTTTTCTTTATATGCAAAAAAAAGAGCCCTCCAGCAAAGTTGAGTAATCTAACACCACTCATCTTCCTGAAGAAGCTCTATTTTACCTGTAATTATCACATCAAACGAAATTGACTGATTGATAGAACCAGCTATTAACCCTTACACGTTTTTATACTGCCGTATAACCGCCGTCGACAATTAGGCTAGTGCCAGTAACAAATGATGCATCGTCACTTGCAAGGAAGAGAACGGCTTTAGCCACTTCTTCCGCTCTGCCTAAACGGCCGATTGGATGTAAATCGATCAAACCTTGTCTTATTTCACCTTGTGCTTCGGCAATAAGTGGTGTATCAATATATCCAGGGCAAACGGCATTAACACGGATGCCATCTTTCGCATAAGTCGTACCTAATGTTTGTGTCAATAGTTTGACCCCGCCTTTAGCAGCAGAATAGGCTGTTACCCCCGGTTTCCCTGCATGGCTATGGATGGAGCCTGTATTGACAATGGCGCCTCCAGTAGATTGTTTTTGCATTTGCTCTATCGCATATTTATCGGATAGGAAGACACCCGATAAATTAATATCAATCGTTTTTTGCCATTGCTCGTAGCTTAACTCATGAATGTTTCCGTCTCTGGCAATTCCTGCGTTTGCGAACATGATATCCAGTTTTCCATATTTGTTAACCGTCTCTTCGATCATATTCTTTACGTCATTTTCATTCGTCACGTCCGTTTTAACAAAAAGAGTATCATGCCCTTTTCCATTTAACTCTTCTGACACCGCTTGTCCATGATCAGCAAAATCGGCAATGACCACCTTTGCTCCTTCTTCTGCAAATAATTTAGCCGTACTTGCTCCAATCCCGCTTGCTCCCCCTGTTACGATTGCCACTTTATTTTCTAATCTCATATCTAAACACTCCTTAGTTTTTAGTTTCTAATATCCGCTAGAAAGTTAGGTTTTAGCGAGCAGTCGCTCCGCCGTCTATCACAAATTCAGTTTACCTTTCGTATAGGAAGATTCGTCCGAGGCAATGAAAAGCACTGTATTCGCCACATTATTGACGCTGCCCAGATGTCCCAACGGGAATTCTTTACCCAATTCATCTATTGAACTGCCCGTTTGTTCAAAGGCATAGTCCGCCTATCAAAAGTTTCGATCGTTTCCTTTGCAACCTTTTTCCAATCTTCTTCATTGCTGACATCATGACGGGTGAATACGGCCTCACCGCCGATTGCCCGAATGTCTTTCACAGCTTGATCACCGGATTCCTGGTTGATGTCAGTGATGACCATTTTTGCTCCCTCCGTAGGAAATAACAATGCGTTTCTTTCCCGATTCCGGTACCCCGCCTGTAATGATTTCCACTTTGTTTCCAAGTCTCATCATATTACCAGATCTCCTTTTCTTATTCGTACAGATACCTTGAGCACCTGAAAATCTCCATCCCTAGAGGTTCTCCCTGGACGACCATTCTTATACAAACAAAAAGCTGATGACAATGTTGAAATAAAATGGCCACAAAATAGCTTCATTCTGTGTTCATACATTTATTTTACTCCTTACAATTTGAATTACTATCCTATAAAGTGCTGTATAATAATAGGGTTAGTTTCCCCTTTTTATAGGGTATTTTGTTTTTAGGAGAAGGAATTCACATGGCTCATCCCTTTCATGCACATGAAGAAATAACATTTCAGCAATTCATATTATTCATAAAAAGTCATAACAAAAGGATTGAAGAAAATATCAATATTCATTTGAATCTAGAGCCCTTCATATTAGAACCTGAACGTAAGATGATACAAACATTACTGGAATCATTTTTACGATTTTTATCCGCTCCAAATATCGACGACATAAAAGACACATACGAAGAGCATTTGGATACTTGGCTCCAATCACATTTACCCCTTTTAAAGGATAATCATTTCAGCATGTTCCGATTGATCTTTGAAAAGTCCATCGTTACCTCATTGGGAAACCTGAAACATGCCCAAACCCTTTCCATCCTTATGTTCCTATTATCCATTTTCTCTCATCTCATCCATAGCTATAACAAGTGGACAGGCGACGAACCGGAGCAACACCACAAAACCAAACAAGAGAATGCAGAACTTAAAAGACTGCAGCTACTGGACCAATTAGATGAACTTTTAATTATCTCAGCAGGATTTAAGGATTTTGCTTTTATCCTAAAAAAATGTGAGGATTTCTTTAACTATAAAAGATGTGTTTTTTATGCTTATATTCCTTGGTCCAATCAATTTCACGGCGCCATTGGATCCGAACTGCCAAAAGTTCAGAGTATGAGGGGACACGTCAGCTCCAAGCAATCCATGGTATTCAATTCAAAAAAGCCGGTATTTTTAAAGAATCCCCATATTTACATTAAAGAGGAACATATACAGCTATTTAATCTTTCATCTGTCATTTTTGTACCGATTGTTCATGACCAGCAAGTGTTCGGCTGGCTGACCTTTGATCAATTAGGAGAGGAATTCGATTATTCAATGGATGAAATGACTTTACTAGAACAAGTCGGAAAAAGACTCGGTTTATATTTATCAAGAAAGGATGATGAGGTATCAATTGGTACCGACATACAATTGACGGAACGTGAATCCATGATTTTATATCTGCTGGCTGAGGGCCATAACAATAAAAAAATGGCCGATTTGCTGCAATTAAGCGAGCATACCGTTAGAGATTATGTAAGCAGTTTAATGACAAAGTTTAAAGCTAAAAACCGTACACAGGCAGTCGTTTATGGTTTTCGGTTAGGCCTATTGAAGTAAGAGTGAATTACTGATTTTTTATGATGATGTGTCAATATTACCGATCTATAAAGAACCAAAAAAAGACCGAAAAATCTTTTTCGGTCTTTTGGAAATTTTTATTTATTACAAAAGAATATACTTTATTTACCTTCACTTTTTTCCACCGTTTTTCCAGATAAAAACCATCCGCCTATAGCGATAAGAAGCATGACTGACCAAAAGATTATATTCCAAATCGGTCCTTCAACAAAATCATGAGAGATAATGTGCACGGCTGGATGTGCAAGGGTATGCATTAATAACTTAACCCCTACCCAACCAACGATTAACATGGCTGCCGTTTCGAGGCTAGGCCGATCCGTCAGTACCTTGACGAAGTATCCTGCCGCAAACCGGATGACGATTAAACCTGCAATGGCCCCTAATAAAATAACAATGAACTTTGCCCCATCCATACCTCCTATATCACCCATTGGCGTATCTGGCAAGGCTATCACAAGAGCGACTGCAGCTAAAATGGAATCAATAGCAAAAGCAATATCAGCCAATGCAATTTGCGCAACGGTCATACGGTAGCTTTTCCCTTTTTTTTCTTTGTCACCATGGTCCCTTTTTAGTAAATGCTTTAATGAAATGAAAATTAGGTATGCAGCCCCAATGGCTTGAACTTGCCAAACATGGAAAAGGTACGAAATGATGAAGATTGCACCAATCCTAAATATAAAAGCCAAAAGCAACCCAATATTAATCGCTTTTTTTTGCTGTTCTTTTGGTAAATGCTTTGACATTATGGCTAAAACCAATGCATTATCAGCAGATAATAAACCTTCTAAAAAAATTAGAATAATTAACACCCAGCCATATTCCAATAATAACGATAGTTCCATGATACCCCCCTAAAAGCATGAAAAGAATGCGTATATGACTTCAAACCCAACAACACTTTCTCCTCCAATATTGTCCCATCTTCTCTTCTTCCTTATTCAATCCTTCCGTCCAATCAGCTCTATAATATTCTTTTATGCTAAGACTTCATTCCAATTAGGAAAAGTTAGGATTTACACCTTCGCACTTCGAAAAGCACCAACTCAATTCCTATTCTGCCATTAAATGATATTTCTGTAAAACTTTTTGTGATGTTCCTGGCGTCAGCAATAGTGGGGAGATATTTGTTACAAAAGCATATTCACTTTCATTTAACTCAATATTATTAAGATTAAGAATTCTCATCTTTTCATAAGCTTAATTAAAAAGTTGCAACCTTAATCAAATGAATAAAATCAAGGCTTTTCCTAAATAATAGGAAGACTAATTAACAGGGAGGGATTCATATGGATGCTAAGCGTATAAAGCAAATTCTTTCTTCTTCATCTGACATTGAGGTTAGATATAATGGAACTTCAGTTTGGATTGATAATTTAAATGAAGATGGAAGAACGGCTACAGTACATCTAAGAGGCCCATTAGAGGAAAGATCAGATGTAGCAATAGACGAACTTAAAGAAATATAATATCCATTAAAATAAGCTCCTCTTTAAAAAGAAGAGCCAGTTTGTCTAAAGTAAATTAAGGTTTTGTACAATTTGTACGTTGATCTACTCTCCAGGCATTCGCCTTCCGCGGGCGTTCCAGGAAGCCTCCCCGGCGCCTTCGCGCCTGTGGGGTCTCCCCTGGACTTGCTTTCCCGCAGGAGTCTCACACCCGCTCCCTTCTACTTTGTTTTGACCTTTTGATAGAACCCATACCCCTCGTATTAAAAAGTTCCTTTACTCATTTCAACCTTAATTTTTGACCGATATAAATTTTGTCTGGGTCTTTAATTCCGTTTAGACTGACAAGCAAGTTTACGGTTGTTTTATGTTTTTTTGCAATGAAGCTAAGTGTGTCGCCTTTTGTTACAGTATAAGTTCTGGTTGTTTCAGTTTTCAATGCACGGGGTTCGTCAGTCCTAAAAGTATTTATGGTATTTGTAAAATCCCTATAGGCTATATTCAAATCCACTTTTGTGCTGATCCCACTTACTTGTCCTGTATCAGAATGCTGCCAAATGTCCGTGCTGCGCCCCAACGTCGTGTTGTATCTGGCAATCCAAAAAGCGTAGTTCTTCAACCTTGATTCATCTAAAGTATTTTCAAGAAAGTATTTACCAGTATACAGCATAGCCGTGTATCCAGCTTTTTCAATGGCAGCTAAAAAAGCGATTGCGGCATCGGTCAGCGTTTTTTTATTTGCTTTTTTTTTATTTTCCTCAAGATCAAGAACAACAGGGTAATTTAAAGCAAAAGAGCTGATTGAATCTAAAAAATAAGCAGCCTCAGCCTTTGCTTCTGCAACAGTTGCAAACTTTGCATAATGATAGGCCCCGACTTTCAATCCCGCTGCCAATGCTAGTGGTGCATTTTCTTTGAAATAGGATAGCTTAGAATAACTCGTTCCCTCTGTTGCTTTAATGAAAACGAACTTCACGCCTGCCTTTGCAACTTCCCCCCAATTTATAGCACCTTGCCAATGTGAAACATCGATTCCCTTGATATATTCCATATTAAAGTCCTCCTTAAGGAAACAACCCTATGGGGGTAAATGTTTTATGATTTTAACATATCCTTTATAAAAACATCATATAGTGAAAAATGCAGTCCTGTTGCCCACTGCCCCCTTATAATAAGATATTTGATTGAGTTAAAACAATTTTATATCTTTAAATTTGGCTCTTTTCGTAAAGATTGTTGTTTTTATAACGAAACGATTTAAGGTTGATTGGAGCGGAAGTGCGAGACTCCTGCGGGAGCAGCGGGACAGGTGAGACCCCACAGGCGTTTACGCCGAGGAGGCTCTCCCCCCGCCCCGCGGAAAGTGAGCATCTGGAGGGGAAATCAACCACACCTCACTACTTGGTAAATAGCAACAAAGTATGTGAAAACAGCCTTAAATTTAGATTAAAGCAAAGTATTATGCTGTTTCCTTTTGTTTTCAAAGATTATTTTATGCTATACTGATTTTATTAATATCAGAAGGGATGATGGGTGGCCGATGATTAACTAATCTTATTTTTTAAATTTGAAATCGCATATTTCAAATCATACAAAATAGGATTAGTCTGCCCATTTTCTATAAATTTTAGAGCTGTGAAAATAGCTCTTATTTGATAATGCACAGGTACGACTAATCCTTCCATATGAACTGGGAGGATTTTTTTTATTCTCCCTAAAGAGAGGGATGGATTATATGAAAGAACTTTTAAAATTAACCAATATAAGCTATGAAGTATTGGACCAGAACATTTTTGAAAAAGTTAATGCTACAGTTCAACAAGGTGAGATCATCGGTATCATTGGTAAAAATGGTGCCGGAAAATCTACGTTGTTGCAATTAATCAACAATGATTTAGAGCCTGCACATGGACAAATCCAATGGCTGCAGCAAGACGTGAAAGTTTTTATGGTTGAACAAGAAGTCGAGTCCCATTCTTCAGAAGATAAGACGCCCTCAGAAGTTAAATTACTTGATAAAATGCATGTACCAAGCCATGACTTCCCACAATTAAGCGGGGGAGAAAAACTGAAAGCCCGGTTAGCAAAAGGACTTTCTAAAGATGCTGACCTTTTACTATTAGATGAACCGACGAACCACCTTGATGAGGAAAGTTTAGAATTCCTCAAAGGACAAATTAAAAATTATGGAGGTACCATCATTTTTGTTTCGCACGATCGTTACTTTTTGGATGCTGTAGCAACGAAAATTTGGTCGATTGAAGATAAAAAGCTAATTGAGCACAGAGGGAATTATTCCAGTTATATGGAGGTTCGTAAACAGAGAAGACTAACACAACAACGTGAATATGAAAAACAGCAAAAAATGGTTGAACGGATTGAGGGACAAATGAAAGAAATCACTTCTTGGTCAAAAAAAGCCCATTCACAATCGACCAAAAAGGAAGGGATTAAGGAATACTATCGCGTAAAAGCAAAGCGCATGGATGCACAGGTAAAGTCTAAACAAAAGCGTCTTGAAAAAGAGCTTGAAAAAGCAAAAACTGAACCTGTTGAACCTGAATACACTGTAAGCTTTTCAATTAATGCAAAAAACAAGATGGGAAAACGTTTTTTGGAAGTTAAGAATTTAACTAAGTCTTTTAACGGTCGAACACTATTTAAAAACGTCAATTTCACGATTCAACATGGTGAGAAGGTTTCCATAATAGGTCCCAATGGCAGCGGAAAGACGACATTATTAAAAATAATCCTTGGACATGAAACTTATGAAGGCGATGTATGGATTTCACCATCTGTAAAAATAGGCTATTTGACACAGGAAGTGTTTGATTTACCACTTGAACTAACACCTGCCCAGCTATTTCATAAAGAAACTTTCGAGTCTAGAGGGCACGTTCAAACTTTAATGAAGCATTTAGGCTTCACGGTATCCCATTGGACAGAACCGATTAAGAATATGAGTATGGGTGAGCGAGTGAAATGTAAGTTAATGGAATATATATTAGAGGAAAAAGATGTGCTCATTTTGGATGAGCCGACAAATCACCTGGATTTAGCTTCACGGGAACAACTTGAGGATACCTTAGCTCAGTACACCGGAACGCTTCTCGTCGTTTCGCATGATCGATATTTTCTCGAAAAAACGACAAGCAGCAAACTCGTCATTTCAAATAATCGCATACAAAAGCAATTGTATGAATCCCCCTTAAAAAGAGATGATCTGGAAGAACTGCGATTAACGCTTGAAACAGAAAGACAAGAAGTTTTAGGAAAGCTTAGCTTTATGACTCCAAACGATAAAGCGTACACAGAACTCGACCAAAAGTTTAATGAGCTTACGAAAAAAATAAATGAAATTGCTGACAAATGACTATCAACTTTAACTTATTGAAACGGATAAATTAAATGTAGAAACCCTTAGAATGATTTAAGTCTAAGGGTTTTTTAGATAGGCTCTTTTCGTAAAGATTGTTGTTTTTAAACGAAACTATTTAAGGTTGATTGGAGCGGAAGTGCGAGACTCCTGCGGGAGCAGCGGGACAGGTGAGACCCCACAGGCGTTTACGCCGAGGAGGCTCACCGCCCGCCCCGCGGAAAGCGAGCATCTGGAGGGGAAATCAACCACAACTCACTACCTGGTAAATAGCAACAAAGTATGTGAAAACAGCCTTTAGATAAGACTCAAATCGGCCAGGATTTTTGTACACCCCTCAGTTCGAAATCCATTCCCTTCCTTTATACTCGCTTACTTTTCTTCAAGAACATGGATGAATGACGGTGTTTTTCCTACAAGAGAAAACAAAAAACATTGGTTTGAGGTATTAAAAGGATATCGGTAATGATACGATTTGCAATTTGAACAGAATAATAATGCCCCCTCGTTAATATGCTTTTAATGATGGATTTGTTAAAAGGGGGCATTAGTTATGAGTGAGAACATACAGGAAGCCAATATGAGGAATAACTCGGTAATGTTTGTTGCGCGCTCTTTAGATGAGATTCGTTTTTGGTCTAGAATAATGAAGGAACACTCGTTATTTCTAAGACTGGGCTTCAGATGTGAGGATACACAGCTAATTGAGGAAGCTAATCAGTTTTATCATTTGTTTGAACGGATAGAACAGCAATCCCATTCATTAACAAATCAAGCTGATCCCGAACAGATCAGGAGATTTAACTCGGAGGTGCAGCAAGCTGCTACAGGCATATTTTTATTTAAAAGAAAAGTATTGGGATTAATACTAACGTGTAAATTGCCTGGTGCGAACAATTTCCCGCTATTAGTTGACCATACAAGCAGGGAAGCCAATTATTTTAGAAAACGATTAAAAGAATTAAATGAGGGTAAATTGAAACCTCTTGCAGATGCGATCATCAAAGAAAATGTTTTCTTTTTAAGAATCATGGCGGATCATGCAAAATTCATCGGACATCTCCTTGATCCATCGGAAAGAAAGCTGGTGGATATGGCGCGAAACTTCAGTAATGATTTTGATCAATTAGTCTTTCAAGCCGTAGACTTAGAGTCCATGAAACCGCAATCACAAACCGCCCCTCTTCTGGATCAATTTCTAGATCAGAACCGTGTTTCCGTCGTATCACTTCGGGACTTTAAGAAAACGGCCAGGGATTTAATCGAAGAATGCAAAATCAAGAGCATTATCCATCCACTTCTGGCTGATCACGTTTTCCGTGAGGCCGAACGGTTCCTTGAAATTATCGATATGTTTGAATCCCACCTTACAGGTTAACAAATACAATTAATTGAGTTTGACGGATTTAGAAAATTGCAATTATAGGATAAAGAAATTCTAACCTAAAATGGGCCCCTCTCGATATAGAGAAGGGCTTTTATATTTGAAAAGTTAAGATTGGGAGTTCACCATAGCTTTAAGTTTCTCTTTATCAGAAACAGAAATCCAAGGTAATTCCTGATTAACTTCATTAATACCAGGTTGGATAACGCGGCTATTTAAAAGGTCACAAATACAATCATTTATTAATTGGATATCCTGTTCTGATATTTTCCGGTTATATGTAGCAGCTCCTGTTTGTTTGGTTATCCCCCCTATCAAGCCTCTTTGATTTAAAGAACTCCTGATCACTTCTCTGATAGCCTCTATACTAGTCAACGGAAATACATCAAGATGCTTAACAATCATTCTAAAAATATCCTCTCTAGATAAATCCTGTTCACTCAAATAATCCACCCCCATTTGTCAAAATATTCTCCAAATGAAACGTAAAATCCTCCTTTTTCCCTAATAAGGACGATACAGACTTCCCTTTGAGTACCGCACTGACCCTATATTCCTAATATAGAAATTAACACATAAAAACCAGATTAAATAACGATTTTCCGCAACGAACACCGCGCCTGTCCGTTTTGCAAAGGAAGCTTCATTGTATGGAAACTCATCTGCCATAACTGAATTGATTTTTTCTTTGAAAATTAACATTCATATTTTGGTGAATATTTGTATTATAATAAAATAAATATTTAATTTGTTACATTTTGATAAAGATTATTTAACGAAGGGAAGGTTGCTTATCTTTAAGACCATTCTATTCATTCACATTTGCGCTGGAGTAATATGTCTTATTAGTGGAATAGGTGCTATGTCTTCAAAGAAAAGAAGAGGTATGCATACAATTTGTGGTGAAATTTATCACAGTGCATATGTTGTAGTCTTTGTCACATCCCTGACAATGGCAATATTGAATTGGGAAAGCAGCGCATATTTATTTTTCATTGGAATATTTTCATATTCTTTTGTACTTATAGGCTATGTAGCTGGTAAGAAGAAATGGAAAAACTGGATTGCCTCTCATATTAGCGGGATGCTCGGTTCCTATATCGCTATTTGTACAGCAATTCTTGTAGTGAATGTATCCAATATTACTATCTTGAATGAATGGAACCCATTAATTTTTTGGTTTCTTCCAAGCATTATAGGTTCCCCTCTTATATTGTTGGTTGGAAAAAAGTATAAAAAATCCAATTCGATCTAAGTTCAGTACAAATACCTCCTATTAACAAGAATCATTTAACAAATCCCAAAACAAAAAACCCCTCTCAATTAAGAGAAGGGCTTTTAACAATGGAGGAGTACCACTTAGGGGGTAGTACAATAATATAATTATCGCCAAACGAATACATTTATATTCACCCCCTTCCTCAAGTTGGTGAAAACGGTCTTGCGTGACATTGAAAAGTGACGCCATAGTCGTTCCCGTTCTGCCCTTCCAACGTTTTATCTCCTTTGATCGGAGTGTTGTGATTGGCATTATATTAAAGGATTCAAATGATTAAACGGTTGGATGGTCCATCTTTGGTATTAAGGATGCCTCTTACACTATTCAATTTTCACCATGTTTCTGTTATGCTTTTATCAATTGACAAAAGAAAGGTGTAGTTACAATGATAAAGGAATTCAAGGAATTTATTACTAAAGGAAACGTTCTCGATCTTGCAATAGCTGTTGTAATGGGTGCTGCTTTTGGGAAAATCGTTTCATCACTAGTCGAAAATATTATCACACCGCTAATAGAAATTTTATTAGGTGGGGTAAATTTTTCTTCGTTATCTTTCCCAGTTGGAAAAGCAGTTGTTCAATACGGTCAATTTGTCCAAGCAGTGATTGATTTCTTGATCATTTCATTTGCGATTTTCATGTTTATGAAGGTAGCGAATTCTCTTATTAGAAAAAAACAAGAGACCGAGGAAGAGGTATTGGAAGCGGTACCCGCATCCGAGCAATATTTAAAGGAAATCCGTGATCTTTTACAAAAAAATGCACGGCAGGATGAAACATTGTAAGTATATACTGAATCATTGAAAAATACTTGAGAACAAGTTAAACCCCCTCTTAATGGAGAGGGGCTCAGACTGTAGACAAACTCGATGAAAATTGAGTTTGTCTATTTTTATGACTTGTATAATTTGGAAGTCGATTGGAACGTAGGGCACTCGCTTTCCGAAGACGGTCGGCCCTCGGCTTTCGCCTGCGGGTATCCCCTAGACGCGCTTTTTCCGCAGGAGTCTCGTACACCCGCTCCAATCAACTTTGTCTTACCTTTTAGATAGAACACTTTTGCCTAGAGTCATTTTTGTTTTAAATTAAAAGTATGAAAACCTGAGGTGTTGATGTTGTTTTCTAAACATGATTCTATTCAGCAAGAGTAGACGGGGTTTTATGCCTCATCCATTCCCCAATTATAGCGCACGCTACTAAATTCCCAATTAAATCCAAATACTCACACCTTTTCATTCATGAAACAAACAATCTATTACCTTCTTAGAATGAATGTAACATACAATTAATTCACCCATTCTCCCATTGAAGCAATTTTTTACCTTTTATTATAAAAATTTCAGAGAAGAAGAATTTCAATTACCCAGAGCGTGGCTTTTTCCACTTATTTAACTACAAGGAAGCTTCCTCCGCTCAATGAAAAGCTCCTTCCCCCCTGCCTAGACTACACCATTTTATTCATTTCAGACTGGGCTAAATCACCAGCGGCTTTCACACGAATAAGGGTTGCATTCCCAGGCATATACGCTAAAGGTACATCTTCTAATTTTCGAGTGATTTTTTATTATGCCTCAAGAAATTCGTCACTGGTCAAACAAATCCTTTGGCAACATCGGCATTAGTATGTACTTTTTGTTGGATCCAGATAGCCTATTCACGTTTTAAAAATCATTTTGTTTTGATTTCCAAAAAAACCAAAAATCTACTGATAAAGGTTGGAAAAATTTGTTCATAAATCTCCTCACTCCTTATATTTTTACATTTATTATTATAAGGAGGAGGATCATTTAGCAAGCTACAGGTTATAAACGGTTCTCTTATTTACACTTATAAACGTTAAGAATTTCGTTGTAATGAAGGAGAAAAATTCAAAAAAGAAATATTCATTTCCCTCCAGAAGGGATGCACTTACATTGTTTCATAGTTTTTTATTTCAAATTCATTTAAGGGCCGATTAATCGACATACTCAATTTTTTAATAAGCTCTTGGTAATCCTTAGTATCATTTGGATCTATACCTTCTCTGACGTTTAGTATCTCGTATCGGTCATACTGTTCTGGAATAAGTTTTCCGTCTACATGGATATAAAGCCTATATTTGATCCTCAGATTCATATTACCATCTCCTTTACTATCAATTCGATATAGGGAGCTCTTTTCCTGCATGAAAAAATGCCTATATGTTATGCTCCACCATCCATTCATTTTATACATCTTAATTATATATATTACATTTGAGGAGCACATATACCGGTAGAATCATCAGAAGGAATTGTTATATAAATTAGAGAACAGCATATTAATGAATATACTGTATTGAATTCATCTGAATACTTTTGTTCTTATTGCATAAATTGTCCAATACGAAAAAACTAGTGTATATGGAGGTTTTTTAATGAATCACCGCGAGCCAGTATTAGAAATGTATAACTACCACGCATGGGCAAATGGAGTCATCATCGATCGGTTAAATGAACTTCCAGAACACATTTACCATAAGGAAATTCAGAGTGGTTTTTCGTCGGTATCAAAAGTGTTGTCTCACATTTATCTCACAGATTACATGTGGTTTGATATTATCTCTGGTATAAGTATGGATAAAGCAATGGCATCTTCTAGTGAATTAAAAAAAGAGGTGGAAAAGAAAAGTATTGAGGAAATGAAAAAAATATTTATAGACTTGTACGAAAGAAACAAAGCACTTCTGAGTACAGAGGATATGGAAAAGGTAATGGTTGTGGATAACCCATATGCTGGGTCGCTTGAAACTACCATTTCCGAATCGGTATTACACGTTGTCACTCACGGATCATATCATCGTGGCAATATAGCTACCATGTTACGGCAAATGGGGCACACTTCCGTTATGCAAGATTTTGGTCTATACCTTTATACAAAATAGAACACCAAACTATATACCATTTCCTGAATAGGGGGATGTATTGATGGATGAACTAGTTGGCTCTTGTGTTCGCTGTGCACATGATGTGTATTGTACGGCTGGTTTTCTGAACGGTATTCTTTTAGATAACAAGAATATCTTATGTTTTAATTGTAAGGATATTTTAAATGCGATGATCAAAGAAGAAAGTTTGGAGGAGGAAAATCAAAACTAGATGTTTAAATAGGTCATGCCAAATTAATGGCATGACCTATTTTGCCCGATGAACAGTCAGATTGACCTTGTTGGTTTCACACATGAACGTTGAGAGGTGAACAGGCTGGTCGTTTGCATCGAAAGCAATCTTCACTATTCTAAATAAATTTGCGCCAATATCGCATTCTAAATATTTAGCAAAGTTTTTTGTAGCACCAATCACGTCTATAATTTTATCGTTACTGACTATTTCGGTATGGTAATCTTCCAATAGGATCTTATAAGTTGATTCATCCCTTGCAATCTTCTTTTCCAAATCCGGAAAACGGAGTAACGAATAATGAGCGGTATCATAGAAAAGCGGACGCTCATCTACATACATGAGTCGCTCAAGTTCGAGAACCGGACTTCCTTCTTCAATGAGGAGATGACCTGCAACATCTTTTGGTGCGGCTATGACCTCACTTCTTAAAATCCGGGAATTCGGTATCTTCCCAAGCTGATGACTAAACTCTGAGAATCCACTTATGGATAACAACTCATTATGAAACTTATTAGAGGTAACAAAGGTACCCCTGCGCGGAATACGTGTCAGTGTTCCTTCCTTCACCAATTCCTCGATTGCTTTCCGTATGGTGATTCGGCTAACGTTATAAGTTTCACAAAGCTCTGCTTCGGTTGGGATCTGTTCATCTGGTTTGTATTTACCGTTCTGAATATCATTCTTCAACATTTGCCTTATTTGCATATATAGTGGCTGGGGGGTTGAAGGATTTAAATTCATATTAAATTCATCCTTATCCGTCAAAATTTATTATTTACTACCTATTATACATGATTTACTGTCCCAGTCACCACGCACCGAAATAGCTTATTGTTTTCGCAGCAGACTCTGTGCCCATTTCTAAGCAATTTTCGATAGATTGACCTTTCAATAATCCATAAATAAAACCGGAAATGAAGGAATCCCCCGCACCCATGGTATCCACCACATTCGCTTCAACGGCACCGCATTGATAAAATTGAATGCCGTCATAGGCAAGTGAACCATTTTCACCTAAAGTGGCGACCGCAATTTTAGATCCTTGATTTTTTACATCATTTAAAAATTGGCGGATAAAAGCATCATCCTTCGTATAAGAGAAAAAAGGATAATCAACAAACTGCGGTAAAGTCTTCACTAAATCGTGATCTAGCTGATCTGAGAAATCAAAAGACGTGAGCATTCCATTTTCTTTAAATATGGAATAATACTTATCCGCATGTCCCCAAATCCCTGAATGTATGAGTTGGTATGTTTGAATGTAATGGAGTTCTTCCGTCGTTAAGCAGAAATGTTTCATGACACCTTCGTCGTATTCTCCAAACCTGCGGTCATTTCCTACCATTTCAACAAAGGTAACAGCTGTTTTTCCTTCTTTCCGCGAAAGATGAGAAATATCAACGCCTTTTTCCTGTATCGCTTTAACCATTTTTTCACTGTAATGATCGGATCCCACCCAGCCGATATATGCAGAGTCAGCACCTAATCCTTTTAAATAGACAGCCACATTTAAAGGATTACCGCCAGGATAGACCTCCCCGCTCTTTTGATAGATATCCATACAGTTATCTCCGACTGTAACCGTTCTCATCATTTTCCCCCGCTTTCTTTAAACTTAAGAGCACTACTAAGTAGTGCTCCACTTATCTTAATATTCCATTTGGCGATAGTATCTTCTAAGTGTTAATGGATGATTTCTTTCACGCTCAAGGTATACGCTGATTCGACTTAATACTGACCAGTTGATGCTAACTGAAAAGTGCTTTCTGAATTCTTCGCTGATGCCTTCCATTTCAAAGCTTTTGGTATCAATAACCGTTATATTTTTTGAGATTTTTTCTACAAATCTCTCTACACGGTCCATCAGCGGTCTAGTTTCATCTTCCCCTTTAAGTAAAATAACACTTGTATCTTCTACAACAAGTTCAAGCGTTCCATGGAAAAACTCTGCAGCGTGGATGGATTTCGCCTGGATCCATTGCATTTCCTCTAAAATGCACATGGCATATGAATAAGTGTTTCCCCATAGGTTACCAGAACCGACCATCATGTGGTAATCCGTGTCTTTATGTGTAATGGCGAATTCCTCTGCTTTTTTGTCAAAAGATTTAACTGCATCTAGAATTGCACGCGGAAGTAGAGAAACCTCCTTCGTGAATTGTTCATATTGTGGGAATTCATCGTTGTTATACATGAAACGGAAGACGACCATGTACAAAAGCATAAAAAAAGTATCAAAAGAGTGCGTTTCAGAACCGGTCGTTATACAGTAATCTGCAATTTGTGTTAACGGAGTATTTGGCTCTGCAACTAAAGCGATTGTAGTCGCCCCATTTTCTTTACAATACTCAGCCGCTGCAACTGTTTCTTGAGTAGTCCCGGATACAGATGTAAAAATGCAGACTGAATCTTTGCTGAAATGCTTATGATTCATCACCATGAACTCAGCAGCAATTTCTGCATGGACATCAATGGTAGAATTTGATTTTAAAATGTATTCATATGGATACATCATGGCGATGGTGCCGCCAGCACCGATAAGGAAAATATTGCTGTAGCCCCTTTTTGTGATTCCATCTACGATTTCTTCAATCTGGCCTCTAAAAGCAAGGCCCTCTTTTTCGACAAGATTAAGAAATAACTCCTCATCAAACTTTAGCATCAACAGCTTCCTCCCTATATCCCTGTTTATTTGTTATGTCTTGTATTATATCTAAACATAATGATTTGTACAATTGTTTTATTTTAAATTTTAACTTGGTTTATCAATAGAAGGACTAACTCCCCTTATCATTCTGCTAAGCCACGATATCGCTGTCGTTATTTCTCTTTGATCCATATTTCTTTTCCCAATAATAGTAAACCGGCAGACCTGTTGCGATGACGATCAGCGCTGCAATCACTCCTTGAATAGGCGCCCAAGTAAATGTTCCCCAAGCCAGCCATGATGCTCCAAGAATAGCTAAAACTGTCGTTAACCTCCACATTGGCATACGATAGATTGGGTTATAATCATCCCTTTTACGGCATTTATAAACAGCGGCAAAGTCCATGATATTAATTACCAATTGAATGAGTGTAAAATAGCCAAGTAACACTGTTAAATTACTGAAGCACACAAGTATACATGCATATGTAACCTGAACGATGATGGAGAAACTAGGAGTTTCATATTTAGGATGAACTCTTGCAAAACGTTGAAAGAATAGTCCGTCCTTTGCCATTGCGTACTCAAGTCGGGGCTGAAACATTATGCAAGAACTCAGCGAACCCAAGATAACAATAATCGCCGTAATGGCCACGAATGATGATGCAATATCCGATAATCCCGGAATATATTTTACAGCTTCAGAAACAGCCGCATTGGAGCTGATTAATTCTTCAAATGGCATCAAACCGATGACACAAACCGCTAACAGCGTATATAAAGCCAACACGATGAATACCGAACTAATAAGAGCTCGTGGAAGTATTTTCCCTGGATTTTTGAACTCCCCAGCCATGAAACAAATCGCAGCCATTCCCGTATATGCCCATGTGGTTGCAGATACACCACCTATTAAACTTGAATTTTGGGCACCAGGTCCTGGAGCATAACCAAAATTATCAGGGTTCATGTACATAATTCCCAGGACAATGACTATCAGGAAAGGAATGATCTTGATACCCGTGATAATGACCTGGAAAAGACCTCCTTCTTTCACACTTCGATAATGAATCGATGTGATGAGCAGGATGATCGCAATACCCAATAATTTCCCGGCAACCCCTGAGAAAAATGGGAAAAAGGTTGCTAAATAAGAAACGATCGCTAAAGCCATAATCGATATGGATGGAGGATCCAACGCCCAGAAAGTGGCCCATCCATATAAAAATGCCAAAGGCCTCCACCCAGCTTTATTTAAATAAACGTAACCGCTTCCATTTTGGGGGTATGCTGTCGATAACTCCGCCAGCACCATTACTTGCGGAATGGCAATCACCCCGCCTATTATCCAGGCTAGAATGGAAATGGAAGGAGTACCCGCAGCCCTTGCAACATCACCGGATGAGACGAAAATACCCGACCCTATTGTAGTTCCAACAGCAATAGCCAGAGCAGACCAAAAACCCAGTTTTCGTGTAAGTGTGCCATTACTCATAAAGAGTTCCTCCAAATCAGATGATTAAATTCCCAATTCCCTTGCTTTTTCAATAGATTTCATGATTGCATCGCTTGGATTTTGATAATAATTTGATCCCATAATCTCTAAAGTGCAACTTCCTTTGTAACGATGGCTTTTAAGACTCGTTAAATATTCCCTCCAATTTAAAACACCATCATCTAGTGCCAAATGCGTATCTGATTGACCATCTCCATCGATTAGGTGAAAGTGGCTTAATTCGGGAAGAAAGGAAAAGTAATCATCAGGTGTTTCACCTGCCAGTTGCATGGAAACTGTATCGATCATTCCTTTTAGCGAAGGAGATTGGATTTCCTCTAACATTTTCTTTAGCCCCTTAGAGTCAATTACCAGATTGGATTCATATTTTGTCAATGGCTCTAAAGCAAGAATCAAACCTTCCTTCTCAGCTACTTTGGTTAATTGAAAGATTGAGTCACTTGCATACTTCCATGATTCCTCTTGTGAGACAGAAAAGTCCCCTATTCCAGAAGTGATAAGCATCATGTTTGTGTCTAACTCCAGCGCGGCATAAAGATTCTCCATAAAATATTCCATGCTTTTTTTTCGCCAATGAGCATCCGAGGATGCAATGTTATAAGGATAGATACATTGTTCTGGAGTATAGCAGATGATTTTCATATTTTTAGACTTAATTTCCCTTCTCAAACTCCTTATATTTCCTAATATGTTGCGATAAACATACAAATGTGGCTCCCCACCCCATAATTCAATGCTATTAATCCCAAGGTTGTCCATGCAATCCAAAAAAAAATGAAAAGGGAAATGCCTAAAAGTGATATTCATCCCTGCAATATTCAATTATTTCACCCCCTCATAATGTCTTTTTATTTGTTATGCTTTGTATTATAATTAACTAATACATTGATTGCAATCATTATTTTGAATATTTAAAAAACATCCGTTCTCAAAATACGGAAAAGGCATGATTTTATTGTTCATCACACCTTTTTACTAATTAACTGTTTTTTAGTGAATACGAATGGTAAAATGTTAAAGTATTTATTCCCAGTGCAAAAATCTCTCTATACATGGTAAGTATTATATTGGTGATTATTGTTTGAAATATGATATACCTGTAGAATGGATGTTAACCTGGGGGATTTCCAAGAGATATTGTATCCTGAACTATTATCAAGTGAGTAGTTAATAAAGAATAAACACCTCAAAAAAGCCGTAATTGAGGTGAATCTCCTTAAATGGTGTATTTTATCGGAAAATATAGGTGGGTTTACACTAATGCTTCGTGAGACGAATTAGTTATTAAAACTTTTAAACATAGCAGACAGTACAATTTGTACTATCCTAGCGGAAAGGACGTGCCATAATAATGAATCACGACAAAACAGCCATCACTAAAGTACGTACAGGTCCCATGTTTGCGGTGATGCTGGCTGGTGCTCTAGTCGCTTTCTTAAATCAGACTTTAATCAATATCGCATTGCCTCAATTAATGACTCATTTTGACATATCAGCTGCAACAGCGAATTGGCTTACTACTATCTTCTTATTGGTCAATGGGATTGTCATCCCGATTACCGCTTTCTTAATGGAACGATTCAATACAAGACAATTATATCTAGCTTCGATGGGACTCTTCGCCTTAGGAACTTTTTTATGCGGAATTGCACCCAGCTTCTCCGTCTTATTGATCGGACGTGTGGTTCAAGCAGCAGGTGCGGGGATTTTGTTCCCGTTGATCACAAATGTAATCTTCACTTTATTTCCGCCTAACAGACGCGGTTTCGCAATGGGCATATTTGGTATCGCGATGAATTTTGCCCCAGCTGTAGGACCTACTCTATCAGGCTGGATTATCCAAAACTATTCTTGGCGGGTTCTGTTTTTTATCATTTTCCCATTTGCCCTGCTTGACTTCATCTTTGCCATTTTCATCATTAAAAAAGTAGGGAAAACCAGCCGGCCTAAACTCGACAAACTGGGTGTAATTCTATCCACTATCGGATTCGGCGGGGTTCTATATGGATTTGCTACTGGCGGTACCAAGGGATGGGGCAGTCCCGAAGTACTGACGATGTTCCTTGTTGGAGGAATCAGTTTAGTTTTATTTGTCTGGAGGCAATTTACTGTATCTCATCCTATTTTGGAATTTAGAATTTTTCGGTACCGGATGTTCACTTTAACGACAATCATCAACATCATCGCAACTATGGGTATGTTCTCTGGAATGATCATCATGCCGATCTATATGCAGAATATCCGTGGCTTCACTCCGATGGAATCCGGTCTCATGCTATTGCCTGGCGGGATTTTAATGGGGATCATGTCCCCTATCACAGGTAAGCTGTTTGATCGATTTGGTGCGAGATGGCTTGCGGTGAGCGGACTTGCCATCACTATCATTACAACCTATCTTTTAACGCGGCTTCAAACAGATACGTCCTATTCTTATGTGGTGTGGGTATATACGATTAGAATGTTCGGAATGTCGATACTGATGATGCCTATCTTCACAGCCGGATTAAATGAATTGGCACTTAGCCTAAATAAATACGGCACAGCAATGGTCAATACATTGAGAATGGTGGCAGGTGCTGTTGGCATGGCATTCTTTGTGTCCATCATGACAAACCAAGGAACGAAACATGTTCAGGAAATCTTATCTCAAAGGAACATATCACCGGATAATACATCACAAATGGCGATGGCCATTAAACAAGGCAGCGTAATGGGAGTGGATGATGCATTCATGATAGCAACAGGTTTGACCATAGTTGCATTCATTCTGGCCTTTTATATACGGCAAACTTCACCACAAGAAGATACCATTACAAATCGCCTATCAAAAAAAACATCTTGAATAAAAAAGGCTAAATCCAACCTATTTTCCAAGGTAAAAAAAATTCTTATATTATTAAACTGACTTGCCCCATGAAAACAAGGCAAAAAAAAGAGACTCTTTTAGTGTCTCTTTTTTTTTTGCCCTAATTACATCATGGCCTCAACGAGAAGGCCTTTACTTTGATTAGCTTACTCCCAAGTGAATTAAAAATATCTTATGAAGAACAAATAGCAATCGTAATTTCCAATCAGCTAAGTATATATTTAGATTCCTCTCATATATTTTAAGATAATGATTTGGACAAGGGGAATTTTTTTATGAAAAAGTTTGTTTCGCTGCTTTTTTCAAGTTTTTGCATTGGAGTAGGTCTTAACTTATTTATTATCCCCATTCATCTAATAAATGGCGGGATATTTGGCATAAGTTTATTAATCAAATATGTTTGGGGAATCCAGGTAGGACATACCATGATCATGATCAATATTCCCATATACCTTCTATCTCTTCTATACGATAAGTCTTATTTCTTTAATGCCATCCTTGGGTTAGTTTTCACTTCAACCATTATTGATTGGCTAATACCACTAAACGGTTTGGTTCACCTGCCGATCATAACAAGTGCCATTATCGGTGGAATGACGATTGGGATTGGTGTCGGTTTTATGCTGAGACAACATATTAGCCCCGGTGGAGTGGATTTACTAGCACTATTAATATCTAAAACCACAACAACCAATCCTGGAATTATTATTTTTATCATTGATTCTCTCATAGTAATCGCGGGAATCATTATATTGAAAGACTTAAAGTTAATGTATTCCCTCATCACGATATCCTGTGTCGGGTTCTGCGTCATTATAATCAATTCTTTTAAGACAATAAACTATTTAAGATAAAGTTGTACTTACAAGTGCTCCCTTACGATATACATCTTGCTTGTACTGTACTCGGGATTTTGTACGTTTTCCCATTAATTCGAGCCGTTTACGCGTGAGTTTGGTCCGTTTACTCGTAAGTTACGGCCATTCACTCGTGAATTCGGCTTATTTACTCGTGAGTTTTGCTGTTTTACTCGTGAATTCACCCTATTTACTCGTGAGTTCGTACTATACCCATGATTTCAGCTGTCACCTTGTGGGAACAGATTTCTGAAATCAAATGAATATTTTTCAAGAAATAACTGCAGGCAAACTCGCTTTTCTTCAAGTTATCCTACAGTCAAGCGCGATTCCTAGAGGATTGCGCAACAACTGTTTAAGATTAAGGTTTTTTTAGAATGCATTAAAAAAAGAAAAGTGGAATATGATTAAAATGTCAATCTAAGGGAGGGAATGAGAATAAATGAAAAAAACAAAAATTATATATTGGATCTTCACAGGACTTTTGGTGGCCCTAATGGTTTTGGGTTCTATTCCGGATATAATGTCTGTTCCCGATGCAGTCGCTTTATTTAATCATTTAGGTTATCCTACTTACCTCCTGCCCTTTATTGGGATTGCCAAATTATTAGGTGTCGTGGCAATACTCATTCCAGGTTTTCCAAGAATCAAGGAATGGGCTTATGCCGGTTTTGTATTTGATCTGACGGGGGCTATGTATTCAAGCATTTCAGTGGGCGACCCTGTCAGTGGATGGCTGATTTTCATTATCGGGTATATATTGATAGCCGGCTCTTATATTTACCATCATAAAATACTAAAATCCACTTCAGTGAGTAATAAAGTAACATAATAATATAAATAAATTGGCAATGAAAAAATATCGATATCGATGTTTTTTCATTTGGTTATAATGACTTTCACCTTCGTTTTCTTTTCTAAATAGAAATTAAAAGAGCCCCAATAGGGTTTCCTTATTGGGACTCTTGTTTTAGTACATTTGATTAACTTACTGTTTTTGAAGTCAAATACGCGACAAGTATATAACGTTCAGGTGCTGACCCAATATAATCAAAAGGGTAACAGGTACTGACGGTTAGCGTTGCCCGTGGCTTTGGTACGATTACGGTTCGATCATCCTCATCCACAATCCGAACTTTGTTGACTTTGTATGTGAACTCTCCTGCCGATGTTCTAACTATCAACAAATCTCCTTCGCCCACTTGCCCGAGTTTACGGAATACCGTATCTCTATGACCGGAAAGAACGGAATTGTCATTTTCACCAGGTAGCACACTTCCTGCAAAGTGACCAACGCCTTTTTCCAATTCATCCTCATTCGTGCCATGGAAAATAGGGAGTTTTGTTTTTAGTTTGGGTATATACAATTCCCCGATTTCTTCACCCGTTTCAGGTCGGACAGGATATAGCTCTTTCTTTGTTGTTTTATTACCCGCTGGTTTATCACTTGGTGTTTTCTGGACTGTTTCATTCCCTTGACTACTTGGAGAATGAGTCTTGTAAAGAAAGTAGCCTTTTGCAAACTTATACATATTGGATGTTGAAAACCAAATCCCAAATAAAATGATGGCAATTGTACAAGAAAGCAGCAACAACCGCTTTTTCTTTAATTGTTTCATATTAAGCTTTCCTGATTTTTCGATACATCAAGCTTCCGAACAAGACAAGAACTAGTCCTAAAAGGGCACTAGGTAAATAATTGGAAGCGGTATTTGGCAGTTTAGCACCTTTTACGGTTTGATGTTCTGAATTAGTATGGGCACTGATCTTTTGTTTTACTGGTTTAGCAACTGGTGCCTTTTCAATGGTCTTTTGTACCTCTTTGGCAGATTCCTTTATTTGTCCGCCTGCATTGGTAAGAGTATCAGAATCGACCATATCACCTGTTATTAACAGATCAGCCAAGAACTTCCCGTCAGTATTATATATCATTATTTTCAGGTTAGCACCCTTCAATTCTTCCAATTTCATTAAATCCATAAGGGTTACAGGTGATTCCGAGCCACTTTTCACAAGGGAATAGGAAACATTAAGCTTAAAGATGGACAGTAATTCTTCATAGATTGAGGACATTTCAGCTATCTGTTCAGCTGTAAGCTCGGTTGCAACATCAAATTCCTCGAAAGCCATCATACGGTTGCCCAATTCTTCAAGTTGCTTGACTGTTTCCGGGTTGGAAAGATGGTCTTCCAAAGACATCATGTGGTCTTCAAGCCGCTGCAATTCCTCTTCCGTTAGACCGAGTTCCTGCTCGAAAATAGGAAGAAGATCTTCGGCAACTTCGCCATCCATCCCGCCACCAGTAAGGTTCCAAACAGTTTCTTCAAGATTATCTATGTATATATAATCGTTAATATCTTCACCATTTTCTTCTAACATTTGAAGCAAGGCTTGTTTATCCAATCCATAATTCTCATTAAAATAATCTAAGTTGCTTAGATCTTCCTTTATGACGTCACCTAGGAATTCGCTAAGCTCTTCGACAGATTCAAATTCTTCCGTACTAAAATCATAGAGTTCCAATGACGCTTCGATATCATCTTGTGTTACTTCGAAGCCTCTTTCCTTACTAACCTTGGCTAAATAATTGACTAATTCTTTGTCAAAATTCGGATCGCGTTCAAAATCGCCCTCTTCTGTCTCTTCTGTATAGAAATAAACAGCTTCATCGAGGTCCCAGATAAAGATATAATCGTCAAGTTCCTCGCCATTTTCTTGTAATAGATTAATTAGGCTCTCATTAGTTAGATTATAATCATCATAGATGACATCTAAATTACTTAAATCAGCCTTAATAACTTCACCTAAGGCTTCTTTTAGATCACCAATAGATTCAAAGTTCTCAATACTTTCATCGTAAAAAGAAAGAGAGGTTTCTATGTCATCCTTCGTCACTTCAAAACCCCTGACAAGGCTCACCTCTTTTAAATATTTTGTTAGTTCTCGCTCAAAATTCTTGCTTGGTGCTGCCGATGCTAATTGGGGGAATAAGCTAAGTAACAACGTAAATGAAACTAAAATGGTCCACAGTTTTTTCATACTTTTCTCCTATTCATAACATTTCATATGTTTCTAGAAAATTATAAGGTAATAACAAAAATTTAACAACGAGGTTATTTTTTCCAATAAGGGAAATTTGCTATTTTAATTACATAGCTAACAAGCTTTTTAACAGTGTATTTATCTATTAACGTTAATCTAGTCGTATTTCTTCCTATTAATATATTGATTTCAAAAAGAGGGATTAAAGCACTCCCGCTACTGTGACTCCAGATAAAAGAATTATTAATATTTTATTGGAAACATAACTTAGCTCAAGCAAAATGAATATAAATTCACCACCGGGCTACATCAATTTCAAGTAAAGTAGTCAGTCTATAAGTATCAGACCTCATATCTTTAACTTCATCTATAATGATTCCTGGTTAGTGAATCCAAATCCAGCTTGTGAATTATAGTAGTGTCACCATTTTTAATCGTCTAAAAAACTACTTATTGATAAGAATCTTCATTCAGCGGTTTCTACCAAAATAGATGATTTAAAAATAATGAGTTCAGAGCAAGCGTTCAGCATTTTTTCAAATAACCAAAACCGAATTCATTGCTGAATCCGGCTTTGGCTAATTCTACTATTTTTCGAAAATTGCATTAGATAGAAGACGGAACAAGTAATCCGGGTGGTCGCGGAAACCTGCTTCTAACCCAATAAGAGTTACATCTTTGTTCTGTTCTTTTACGATTACGGCTTGGCCCTTGGCGGTTATGTTATTTTTCCAGTGACCAGCTACGAAGAAATTATCTGAATCTGCAAGGGTCGCGACAATTTCATCATTATCAGTATCCGTGAACCATGTTGGACGATAGACAAAGCCGATATCATTTTCTCCATAACCTGCTGTTAAACCGGTTCCCTCATAATCGACTTTTACGATACCATTACTGTTGGAACCTCCTACATTAATGGTGTCGTCTGTAAGACCTAGTGTCTTAGTTGCTCTAGATGCACCAGCACCTACAGCTATATATTTGCCTCCTTCATTTAAGAAGCTTGTCACATTATCTTTAAATGCATTAAGTTGCCCGGCGTTCTGTAATCCAAATTCTTTATTAGCTTCGGAAAGGTTAGTGGAAATGAGACTTTCCGTTCCACTATAGACAAAAATATCAAAAGCGTTAAGGGGATTTTTAGCCACTTCGACTGGCGTAACTTCTGTCACATCAAAACCTAGTCTTTTCAAAGCAAGCTTTGTTCCTGCGTGTGATTTCTGTTTACCCATACCTCCATCCTTTAATATAGCCACTCTTAAAGACGTAATAGCCACTGCATCTGCCGGTACATCAGCAGTTCCAACCTGTAACCCAGATTCTTTCACCGCTGCTGATACCTGATTAGCTACTGTTTTTGCAAAGAAGTTACCTTGTGCATCACGTACAATAGGTATTCCTTGCTTAAGCAATGCATTTACTAAATTTACCGATTGGACAGAGCTGTTCGGTATCATAAACGGTCCTTTTCCTGAAACCTTGCCTTGACCTGTAATCTGGTTTACTTTCGTTGCATTGACGTTAATAGGATTTTGTGTGGCTACTGCCTCGAATCCCCAAAGCTCCGGTAAGCTCCATGCGGAAATGTCGTACATTGCTGGGGTATCGTTCGTGATGTCTTCCCCATCCCAGAGCATCGTGTTTGCTAATCCGGCTTTCGCCTGATCCATCTCAACAAGATAAGTTCCTTTTGGATATAACTCTCCATCCGCTTCAAATGCATTCACAGCTTGAACAACTTCAATATCATTATTGATCAAATGATTTACAGCCTTATTCGTAACAGTCGGATCCTTAGGGTCTAGTGGAAGTATGTAGGCTTTTGGAAATAGCCCTTCCTTATGAAATGGATGGTCAAAGTTAATTCCTCTTTTAAAAATTTCAATTTGATCAGTAATCATGGATTGCTTGTTAGCTGTTGCAAATTTCAGTGCTCCCATAATCGAATTATACATCCATCGTACGCCATCCCAATCATTTGTGGGAGCTTCTAATGTATGACCGTAAGCACCATGATACATCGCATACATTGGTGTGAAAATTGGTGGGTAATCATCCCAGCCAGCGGAGTCATCGCGCAGCGGAATATAGGTACCTTTCATGTTTTGATACAAGGATCCTGAATAGTTCTCATGATCCTTCATTATTTCCGCTTCCATCGCTTCTGCCTGTTTATAGGCCCATTTTCCGTATAAGTCATACTCGTAATTAGGATTATGCGGTGGCGTACAAGGCTCAATTAACCCCTGCAGATTTGGCTGATAATCCTTCACATATCCATGAGTATCTAGGAACACCATCGGGTTCCATTCTTTAATGAGCTCAACCATCTCTTTTGTTTCTGGCTGCGATTGGGTGATAAAGTCACGATTTATGTCAATTCCTTCACCATTAAAGCGGGTGGCATCAATACGTCCATCAGGGTTTTGTACGACATTGAAAATAAGAATATTATTCTCTAAAACGTCTTTGGTTGTTGCATCATTTTGGGTAGCAAAACGTTCAATTAATTGAAGGATTGCATCGCTTCCGACAAATTCAGTCCCATGAATAGAACCATTAATCATGATTGGAACTTTAAAGTCAGGATTATTGGCAACCCATTCTTGAGCTTTGCCTGGATTCTTAAACATTTGCTTTCTAAGTGCCTTCACTTTTCCGAACTTCCCTTGTGTTGTTGGGTCGGCAATCGTGACAACATAGAGTGGGTTTCCATCAGCTGATGTTCCACGGACTTCAACTTTCACACGGTTTGAAAGTTTTTCAATCTCTTTTAATTTGGAACCAATTTGTGAAAATTTCACAAAGTCATAGTTTTCGCTATTAAACTTGCTTCCGTCCTGTTCCTCATATGTATTCACATTTGTCCATTGAGGTTTCTCAGCATGTCCAAAACTCCACGGAATTACTGTTAATAAACTCACAGCCATCAGGCCGGATAGTGCTTTTTTCTTTTTCACCCTTAAACCTCCAGTATGTATATAGTGATTTTTTTGTATATATCCCATCAGATCGTTCAATGTTTATTTTATTGGGATTCGCTCTCCTATTGCAGCACTAGTTTCGGAAGGTCAAATTTATGTAGTGTTACTTGCTGGGGGAGCTTATCAAATTTTATAAAGAATATTTTTAAAGAAGTGGTTTGTTCAACATAATAAAATTAAATCGCATTCAACAGGATTTGTTCAGCCATTTAGCGAGTCATTTCGTGTTGTAATCAATTAAAATATGTATTAATTAACCCAATACCTAAACCCGCATTGGCTACTGTAGCTGATTAAATTCCTTTCTAGACTAATAAATTTCTCCTTTTCTGCTCCCTACTAATATTTTAAATTTCCATACATGTTTAAGAGAATCGCCTCCTTATTAAGAAATAGTAACCCACAAACTTAGATAACTGTTTTATAATATTATACACTTATTTTTGTGTGAATTAAGAATTTTCAGTTAATAATAATTGAATTTTTATCCTATTTTTCATTACATCAGAAACATAAAATTATTTACAAATAATTTCCATGCGCTAAATTAGTAAAAATCTGTATAACTGTTTTGAAGTTTGTCCCAACGGCCAAGTTACATGGGAAATCCCTCGAATCCTATGAAATTCATGTGCTTTTTGATTTCCTCTAATCAGTATTATGCAAACTAAAAAAGCTCACTTTTCTGATACCTTATATTGAGCATAGTAAATAGATCAGCCCCAAATGTTGAACTTCCGTACTTGGATTTGTAAATACATATTCAGTATTGCACCCTGCGAAGGAATCCCGAGAGGACTATTATAAAACTCCTAGGCCACAGTTTATAAAAAAGCAACCGTTCTATATCCAAACTTTTGCTTTTTTTCATTGCTATAAACGTTTCCAAAGTCTCTTTAAATCTATTGGTACGAATACTTTATCCCCATATATTTCCTTAGGTATGATGAGATGTGAAAAGTATGGTTCTAAACTTAACCCTTCTATGTCTAGCTGGATTTATTGATAATAGGAGCCCATTCATTGCACTTACACCATTATATTTAAATCCCCACACAAATAACTGACAAGGAACTTGAATATAATTTTCAGGCATCGCACTCAATGAAATTTAATCGATTGGAGCATTCGCTCCTTCCTTTTCTGTATTATGGCACATAAATCGAAGAATAGTCTTGGTCTACGACTATCAGATGAACTTTTCCACCTTATTTAAGGGCAGTTTTTATAACAATGTGATTATCATACTTATACCTTGGCTAAAAGCTCCAAAGGTTTACTGAGCTTTCTTGAAAAGATTGCCTAATCAAAAAGAAGATAGAGCACCATTTTGGTCTAGATCATATTTAAGCAAAAGTTGCAGTACTAAAATACTTGCTTTATTATTTAGGGTATAGTATATTAATTGATGCATCAACTATTGAGCTATCAATTAATTTGTCTAACGTATGAAAAGAGGGTGTTTCTTGACGAATTCATGTTCTAATGAATCCATTATTTTATATAAAATGAACTGCCTTAACAAACAGATAAGTTCAAAATTTGAAAGTTGTACAGGCATTAGTCAATCAAGACATGATATCTTATATCAGCTTTATCAAGTTGATGAAATTAGTCAAACTGCACTTCAAAAAGAGGTTAACATTGACAGTGCAGCGATTACCCGGCATTTAAAACAACTTGAAGCGACTGGGATGATTTTAAGACGCAAAGATCCGGAGGATAATCGATTTACTCTTGTCTGTCTTTCAGATCATGGTCGCAAACAGATTATTCTCTACCAAGCTGAAAAGGCTCGTTTTGTCACTTTAATGCTTAAAGATTTTAAAGAAGAAGAACGTCAAGAGTTAACAGATATGCTGACACGCATCCAAAAAAATATAAGCCAAGTCTAACACTTGCTTAAATTAAACTACTAAAGTTAAAAAGAGGAGACTATCAACTATGACCACTACAGCACAATTAACAAATGATTTCAAAGAAATTGTCACAGGACGCCGCTCCATAAAAAATTACGACAAATCCGTAAAAATCAGTAGGGAAGAAATGGAGGAAATACTTACGTTAGCGACACTTGCTCCTTCTTCAGTTAATATGCAACCATGGCGCTTCCTTGTAATTGAAAGTCCTGAGGGAAAAGCAACACTTGCACCTCTTGCTCGCTTTAACCAAAATCAAGTTGAAACATCTTCCGCAGTAATTGCCGTATTTGGTGATATGAACAATTTTGATAACGGCGAAGAAATCTACGGTAAAGCTGTAGATTTAGGGCTTATGCCTTTAGAAGTAAAAGAAAACATATTAGCCTCATTTGCTGGATATTTCGAAAAAATCACTAGTGAAGAGATGAAAGACGTCGTTCTAGTTGATGGTGGTCTTGTATCCATGCAACTGATGCTTGCGGCTCGTGCTTATGGCTATGATACAAATCCAATCGGTGGCTATGAAAAAGACCAGATCGCAGAAGCTTTTGGATTAGATAAAGATCGATACGTACCAGTTATGCTAATTTCAATCGGTAAAGCAGCAGATAATGGCCATCAATCAGTTCGTCTTCCAATTGATAAAGTTGCTCAATGGAAGTAAAGAATCCATTCATAAAATTTCAACCGAGATGTATTTTTATATATTAAGTTTATTATGCTTAACAAATGAGAGGATGACGTTTAATGATTATCATTCATGCCGTATTCAATATTAATCCAGCAAAACAAGATGCATTTCTAGAGGAGATTCAACCGCTAATCGCAGCTTCAAGAGCGGAAAGTGGAAATGTTTCTTACAATCTTCACAAAGCTACAGAAAAAGACAATGAGTTTACAATGGTTGAAGTTTGGCAAGATCATCTAGCGGTTGCAAGCCATAATTCAAGTGAGCACTTCACCTCGTTTGTTGGTAAAGCTAAAGAATTCCTCTCATCACCTTTAATTGTTAACGCATTTGAAGGACAACCATTAAAATAATTAGTTAAAATGTATGGGATTTCCTATATCCCATCTTATAAAACAAAGAGTTGCTGCTTCGATTAAACAAGCAGCAACTCTTGTTTATTTCTATTCCATTTTCTCGAACATCACGCGCTTATTTGGCGTACATAATCTGTGTGACAATTTCCATGGAAAGAGGAATGCAAAAAGTTCCATTTATTTATCGAATTTCAGTTTTTCCAAAGTATCCGCCAATTCTGTATTAAACGGTTCTTCTTTATTTTGCTTCTTCATGAATTGGAGATTTCTTTTTTCGACACTTTTCGATTTTTGTTTTGTTAATTATTTTTATGTTCATACGAATTCTAAAAGGAGGGCTGAAAGTGTATATGCCTTCATTCACCCAGAATGGATATCCTCCCCAATAAAGCGAAATATCTAAGGATGGCCGGCTAATTTTTGGACGGGTTTCTTCTATTACTTGAGCTTCTGTCGCCCGAAAGGCACACCGTTTTGCAAAGCCACATCAATTCCTTCACGCTGCCGTTTCCGGATCCTATCCCGTTATTCTTCCTCCATCCAGGAAAGAATTTGCAAAACTAAATCTGCAATGAATGTACCGGGACTATCTTTAAATTGCGTTGTATCGAGCAATGGCATATCCAAAACGACGATATCCGCCTGGATATTTTTTGTAATGTCATTCCACTCTTTTAGAATCTCCTCGTTGTTCCGACCAAAACGATTACCACACGTTTTAGTAATTGGCATCGAGCCCCGTTAGTGCGATAAGAAAACTCATTCTTTACTGAGGTAAAGAACCCGTTAGTTTCTTAAGACTTATTGTAGAGTTGAAACAAACTGTGCAATAGCAGAAGAAAGACTCTGACGGGAAGCATAAGCTAGAGGAGTACACGTTTCCCTTATGGATAGTTACCGGCAGGATTTACAGTTGCCTCGGAGCTTCCGAAACCCGTACCTTGTGACCCGCTGGCTTCAATGTTTTCCAGTGGCCTTCCCTTTTAGAGCTACAGGTGAGTTTTACTTTACTTAATCGCTGCCTTAATTTACTTTAAATTCTATGTATATAACCCTTAACAATATCAAAACCTATGACTAGCAACACATTATATTCATAGGAGCTGACAACATGGCTAGAAATAACAACAATAATCAATTAGTAGTTAATGGTGCAGAGCAAGCTCTAGAACAAATGAAATACGAAATCGCTAGTGAATTCGGTGTTACACTTGGCGCTGATACAACATCTCGTGCAAACGGATCTGTTGGTGGAGAAATCACAAAACGTTTAGTGCAAATGGCTGAACAACAATTAGGCGGAAGAACTCGTTAATCGAAATAATATGTATTGTTAGGGATAGTGATTGGACTATCCCTATTTATAATTCTCCAAATCAAAAAAGAAACAGAAACATCAGTTGCTGTTATTTTGCATTGTCGCAGTACGAATACACTACGCTAATTCAACTAACCTGCCCCGTTTGCATATCAGGTTTGAAAAAATAGAGCCCCTCACTAAGATACGAGTATAGAGACCAATCTAACTCAAAATCTTAAGGAGGAAGCCCTACTATAAATTTTAAAATGCAAAACAAACAAAATCAACTAATTGAGAGAATTACGCCTCAACATCTAGTTGTTGGTGTGGATATTGCCCAACACGTACACGTGGCCCGTGCTGTAAACTTTAGGGGCATTGTGGTCGGGAAACCCTTGTCTTTTGAAAATATCGAAGAGGGTTTTACTCGATTACTAAACTGGATCCAGGAACTAAAACACATGAAAAAACCTAGACAAAACGATAGTCGGAATGGAACCTATCGGACATTATGGGATAAACCTTTCAAAGTGGCTAGTCAAACAAAACATGGATGTCGTCACCGTCAATCCTCACCATGTCAAAAGAAACAAAGAAAACCGTGATAATACGCAATCCAAAAGTGATAAAAAAGATGCCCTTTTCATCGCTGATATGGTGAAGAATGGCTTCCATACCTTCGTTCGTTCCACTTCAGAATCATTTGAAAAACTTCGTGTCCTTATGGCTAACCGAGATGTGATCGTTAAGTGTCTTGTTAGCTCCATCAACCTAATTAATCGCTGGGTGGATGTGGTCTTTCCCGAGCTCCGGCAAGTGTTTAAAGACGTATCATGTAAAGGGGCAATCCCAACCCTACGCCTCTTTCCTACCCCAGCTGAATTATGTTCCTTACAGCCTCAAGATATCGTAACCGGGTGGAAATCATGTATGAAGCGACATTCCGGGCATAAAAAAGCCCGTTCCCTGCTTGCGTTGGCCAAGCGTTCAATTGGTACGAAACAAGCCCTTGATGCGTATAAACTTCACTTGGAACAGCTATTAGAGGAATATGATCTCGCTTCATCCCAACTCGAAAGAGTGACAAAAGCTGCCTTAAAGACAGCTCTGATCTTTAGCTAATGCACCCGTTAGCCATCCATGAAGCGCAAAATCGGCGCTTCACCACAGAGAATGAAAATTGGTCTCTATGTCGATAATGTTTTAATGGCTGGTGAAGAAGGTCGTTGAACTATGGTGCCTTTGAGCCCATCCGTTAGTCTGACTCCGACGACCACGGTG